>DASPYC010000031.1:0-10633 GCA_035636955.1 Casimicrobiaceae bacterium | reverse complement strand
CAACGACTCTAGCCGGACGAAGGGGGACCCGCCTTCAGCCGTTTGGGGTACCCGCGGCCAGAGCGCGGACTGCATTCTGCCGCTGGGCGAAGCGCACGGCGCCAGCCGCAAGCGTGCGGGTTTCCCTAATGCTGCGCGGGCGGCGAACTGAAACGCGCTTCGAGCTCCGCGACCCGCGTCTCGAGCTGCTCCAGCTTTTCGCGCGTCTTCAACAAAACTTGCGCCTGTGTATCGAATTCCGAACGGGGGACAACGTCGAGCTTGGCGAGACCGCTCTGCAGCATCGCTTTCACATTCTTTTCGATGTCCTTCGCGGGAGAGTTCTCGATCGCCTTGCCGATCCGGGCTGCCCATTCGTCGAGCATTTTGCTGTTCAGCATCTGTTCCTCGCAAGTCAATGACGATACGGACGGAGCCAGTCTAGCAAAGGAATCTGGTCTCGGCTTTTGTTGTTCGGCACGGTCAAAAATGCAGGTTTCGCTGTCGCTCAAATGTCGTGCAATCGATCGCATGGCCGCACCGCTCCGGTGCGTAGCGCCACGGGTCCGCCCGATTCGAAGAGGGCTAATGTTGTGCAACACATTGAAATAATGGCCTTTTGTTGAATGGGCACACGAAATGCTGACCACCTGCTCGCAGCATCCGCATTTTCCCAACTTCCAACTCGAAACGGGATCCCGCCATGCAAGCCTCTCCTCTGTTTCGCAAATCCGCGCTGGCCCTTGCGTGCAGCCTGTTGTTCGCGGGAAGCGTCCTCGCACAAACGCCCGCGCCAGCGCCCGCTCCTGCGCCGGCGCCCGAGCAAACGCTTACTGCCAACGTCGGGCTGTTCAGCGAATACATCTTCCGCGGCATCGAGCAAACCGGCGGCAAGCCCGCTGTGCAAGGCGGCTTCGACTACACGCATCCAAGCGGTTTTTATGTCGGCACATGGGCGTCGAACATCAGCTGGCTCTCGGACTTCGGGCTCTACAACCACGCCAGCCTCGAATGGGACGTCTACGGCGGCTATAAACAAAACTTTCCCGATCCCTACGGTGATTTTTTCTACGACCTCGGCGTGTACGGCTACTTATATCCGGGGAATAGAAATCCCGGCGTCTTCAACGCCAATACCGCCGAGCTTTACGCGGCATTGGGCTGGAAATGGGTCAGCGTGAAGTTCTCCTACAGCTTGACCGACTACTTCGGCGCGCAGCCGAACGCCAGCCAGCAAAAAACCGACGGCACCTGGTACATCGATGCGTCGGCGACGTATCCGATCGAGGAAACCGGTTGGGCAATCGTCGGACACGTCGGGCACCTCGACGTCCGTCACGACGGCAGCGACGGCGACTTGAGCACGGCCGGCAAGGTCGGGTACACCGACTGGAAGATCGGCTTCTCGTATACGGTGCCCGAGGGGCTCTTCAAGAACGTCGAGCTCGGCGCCTATTACACCGGCACCGATGCGAAGAGCCGGTTCTACACGGACTTGACGGGCCTCGACACGTCGAGAAATCGCGGCGTCGCCTACGTCAAGAAAACGTTCTAGCTCGAGCAACCGATCGGGGATCACATGAAACTCGTTACCGCCATCATCAAGCCATTCAAGCTCGACGAGGTCCGCGAAGCGCTGTCGGCGATTGGCGTTCAAGGCATTACCGTCACGGAAGTCAAGGGCTTCGGCCGGCAGAAGGGACATACCGAGCTCTATCGCGGTGCCGAATACGTTGTCGACTTCCTCCCGAAGGTGAAGATCGAAGCGGCCATCAAGGACGACCTGCTCGATCGCGTCATCGAGGCCATCGAAAAAGCCGCGAATACGGGCAAGATCGGCGACGGCAAGATCTTTGTCTTCGACCTGTTGCAGGTCGTGCGCATCCGTACCGGCGAGACCGGCGCGGACGCGCTTTAAGGGGGATACCAATGAAAAAGATCTTCGCGATTATCGCGATGTTGGGGGCGTTTGCGTTCGCTGCACCCGCTTTCGCGCAGGACAAGGATAAAGCGGCGCCGGCACCCGCCGCCACGCCCGCACCGGCTGCGACACCGGCACCCGCTGCTGCACCCGCGGCTCCTGCTGCGGCACCGGCTGCTGCGGCACCCTCTGCCACCGCTGCGCCTGCACCTACGCCGAACAAGGGCGACGTCGCCTGGATGCTGACATCAACGGCGCTCGTGCTGATGATGAGCGTACCGGCGCTCGCGCTTTTCTACGGCGGGATGGTGCGCTCGAAGAACATGCTGTCGATGCTGATGCAGGTGTTCGTCGTGTTCTCGCTGATCTCGGTACTCTGGTGCGTCTATGGCTACAGCCTTGCGTTCACTGAAGGCAACGCATTCTTCGGCAGCTTCGATCGCTTGTTCCTCAAGGGCACGTTTGATTCGGCGAAAGGCGAGTTCGCGATGGCCGCGACGTTCTCCAAGAACACGCCGCTCTACGAGCTCGTCTACGTCGCGTTCCAGGCGACGTTCGCCGCGATCACGGTCTGCCTGATCCTGGGCGGCTTCGCCGAGCGGATGAAATTCTCCGCGGTCCTGCTCTTCTCTGCGCTCTGGTTCACGTTCTCGTACTGCCCGGTCGCGCACATGGTGTGGTACTGGGCGGGCCCCGACGCGTATACGGCGGCGAGCGTCGTCGATGCAACCAACGCCAAGGCTGGGTTCATCTGGCAGATGGGCGCGCTCGATTTCGCGGGCGGCACCGTCGTGCATATCAACTCGGGCGTCGCGGGACTCGTCGGCGCGATCGTCCTCGGAAAGCGGGTCGGCTTCGGCAAGGAATCGATGGCGCCGCACAACCTGCCGATGACGATGATCGGGGCGTCGCTGTTGTGGGTGGGCTGGTTCGGATTCAACGCGGGGTCGGCGCTCGAAGCGAATGGCTCGGCATCGCTCGCGTTCATGAACACGTTCCTCGCCACCGCGTGCGCCGTGCTCTCCTGGACGCTGGGTGAATGGGTGGTGAAGGGCAAGCCCTCAATGCTCGGTGCGGCCTCGGGCGCGGTTGCAGGTCTCGTTGCGATTACACCGGCAGCGGGCAATGTCGGCATCCCCGGCGCATTCGTCATCGGATTTGCCGCGGGGCTCGTGTGTCTTTGGGGCGTGACCGGTCTTAAGAAACTGATCGGCGTCGACGATTCACTCGACGTGTTCGGCGTGCACGCAGTCGGCGGAATCCTCGGAGCTTTGCTCACCGGCATATTCGTCGCGCCGGAACTGGGTGGTCCCAACATCGTGTCCGACTGGGTGACCGGCAAGACCGAATACCCCGGCTACCTGGCGCAATTGTGGATCCAGGCCAAAGCGGTCGGCATCACGATCGTGTGGACGGCCGTAGTCGCGTTCGTCTCGTACAAGATCACAGATCTAGTCGTAGGCTTGCGCGTCGTCGAGGAAGATGAGCGGGAAGGACTCGACATCAGCTCGCATGGCGAATCAGCGTATCGGATGTAAGCGGCGGTAAGTAATAAGAGGCGCGGGCGTACTCACTCCTCCGCTCGCGCGCATTTTTTGGGGGATTTTCCCCCACACGGAGTTTCTCCTCAGTGGCTATCGGGCGCCTCACGGCGCCCCTTTTTTTGGCCGTCGACCCGTGCCTATTCGTTTTAGTGCGCGTCGATTTGATCGAGGCGCGTTCGAAATTGTGCGGCCCATTGATCGAACGCCTGCTTTGCATACGCCCATGTCGAGTACGAATCGAGATAATTCGTCGCCAGGCCGGCCATCGCCTGGTTTCCACCCTTGCTCGTGTCCACGACATACTTTCGGCCAAAGCGCGTTTCCGCATACTCGGCGATGACGGCGTTGGTTTCGCCGTCAATGAACTCGACGGCGATCGCAGAACGTCCGAGATAAGGCGCCGAGCCGGCAGGACGGCCGGTAGCGGGGCCCGATGCGAGGTCGGGCAATGTCGCGAACGGTGTTAGCAGAACGACGACGCTCATCGCCGGCTTGGTCGACACCAAATCCACCAGCGTGACGCGGATTCGGAGCACGCGAGGCGCCGATTGATCGACGAGGCGATACGGTGGATCGAGAGCTTTGACGATCGCATGATGGAAATAGTCGACCAGCGCCTTGAGATCGTTGGGGTCGACCGACGACGATTCGCTGTCGAGATCCACGCGAATGCGCTCGATCAGGATGCGATCGTATTGGCGAAAATCGACACTCGAATCCGTCCAGCTCATGGCGCCGCTCGCATCGGCATTCGGACGCAGCCGATCGGGAAAGCTCAGCGCTTTGGCGTAGCGATCGGTTTTCGGCGCGTCGCCTGACGTTGCCGCCGGCGGCGCATTCGCACACCCAACGAGCATCGCCACGCAGGCCGTGCCCAACATCGCCGACGTTCTGTTCAACATGCTGTCTCCCTTGATTTTGGACCGTCGCCAGTGCGAGGTGGGGCGACATCGTGGCGCAGGGCTTCACGCAACGCAAGCAAGATCGTGGCGTCCGGCGGCGCCTCCGTCAGCTGCCCACGTCGATAGCGGCCGTGCATTTATATCAGCATGCGACCCACCATCGCGGACAGCTGACGACACTTCTCAAGCAAACCGGAAAGGACCCCGGCATCACGGATTTGCCGTATCTGCCGGGCGTCGTCCGGATTGTCGATTAGACCTGGTCAGTCCTTGATTTCGAGCTTCCTTCCGTGCGATTTAATCTGCGGCGCCGGAATCTCGATCTGCAGCACACCATCCTTGAACTCGGCTGTGGCAGCGTCGGTTGGCGTGCCGTCAGGTAACGGAATCGACCGATAGAAGCTGCCGTAGCTTCGCTCGCTCTGGTAATAACCACGCTCATCGATCGTGCGCTCCTGACGGCGCTCGCCGGAGATCGTCACGGCATCCTCGTCGATATGGACATCGAGATCTTCTTTTTTCACACCGGGTAGATCGGCGGAGATGCAGACCTTGCCGTCTTTCTCGCCCATTTCGATTCGGGGCACCCACGTCGCCATCGAACCCTCACGCCCGACACTGCCGCTTTGCCAAAGGTCTGTTGGAAATAAGGTTCTGCCCATGCCGAAGTTCTCGAAGATTCGATCGATGTCGTCGGTAAGTCGCCGCATCAGCGAGAAGGGTCCGAACCCGGGATAGCCGCCTTCGAGACCCGTCTCGCGACGCCGGACGAGATTGCTTCGAGACGACGATTGCGATTCCTGCGGATAACGGTCTTGCGAGCCCATAGGAGTGCCTAGGCTCGGTTGCCATTCGCCTTGCTGTGCACCGCCTCCGATCGTTTGCGCGCGTTCGGAAGATTGTTGCCGGGATTGTCTGTCGTTGGCCATGGAAAACTCCTGCTGCGATGAAGGATTGATACGAAAGCGGTGACCGAAGTGGCGCAGCAGGATCCGGCGGATGAGTTGCGAGCAGGCTGAAGCGATGCGCGGTCAATTGCGGCAGATCCCTACGACGCGAATCGGTCACCAAGGCTTTGGACCGCGGATCGCGCGGAGGTTTCCGCGCGCGCAGACGTCAATTGCCCGCGTCCGAAATTCCGTCGAAGAGCGATGGTGTCGGCTCGGCCGCCAATGAATTTTGTGGCGCGTTCGATGCTTGCGAGAGCGCGGCGATTCGCACGCCGAGCAGTCGGATCCGTCGCGTAAGCTGCACGCGCTTCAGGCATTCGCCGGCCACGCGCCGGATCGTCCGGGGATCCTGCGTCGACGACTCGATCGTGTGATCCCGCGTGATTGTCTTGAAATTGTCAAAGCGAAGCTTCAATCCGATCGTCTTGCCGATGTAACCTTTTCGCCGCAGGTCCTCGCTCACGCCATCGCAAAGGTCGGTAAAGATTCGTGAAAGCGCCTCGCGATCGCGTTTCGGATCGAGATCCCGATCGAATGTCGTTTCGCGGCTGATCGACTTGGGCTCGCTCACCGTTACCACCGGACGTTCATCACGGCCGTTCGCGGCGTCATGCAGCCAGGCGCCATAATTCGCGCCGAAATTTTCGATCAGCCACGGTCGATCGGATTTGGCGAGCTCGCCGATTGTCCGGATGCCGAGCGCTTCGAGCCGAGCGCTCGATTTCGGACCAACGCCGTTGATCTTGCGCGCGGGCAAAGACCAGATCCGCTGCGCGATATCGTCGTCTCGCAGCAGCGTCAGGCCATCAGGCTTGTCCAGCTCGGACGCGATTTTCGCGAGCAGCTTGTTGCGTGCGACCGCGATCGAGCACGTCAAACCGGTTGCCGTGCGCACCGCACGCTTGATCGCCTTCGCCACGTCGCGTGCGCGGAGCCAGCGATCGCTTTCCGCCTCGACCACGCCCACCATGGGGATTGGCGGGTCGACGTCGGTCAAGTCGATGTAGATTTCATCGATGCCGCGGTCCTCGATTTCGGTGGCGATCGTGCGCACCGCGGCTTTGAACATGTGCGAATAGCGACGATAGGCGTCGAAGTCGACCGGCAACAGAATCGCCTCCGGTGCCAGCGCCGCGGCCTTCATCAGGCCCATCGCGGAGTGCAAGCCCAGCGCACGCGCTTCGTAGGTCGCCGTCGTAATGACGCCCCGGCCCACGTAGTCGGCGAGCGTCGCGAATGTGCGCGTCGATTGTCCGGTCACGGGATCTATCGATTCGCTCGGCGCATGGCGCCGGCCACCGCCGATCGCGACGGCGCAACCGCGCAGCTCGGGATAGCGCAGCAACTCGACCGACGCATAGAACGCGTCCATGTCGAGATGCGCGATCAACCGATGAGGCGCAGCGGTGTTCATCGTCATGGCGTTCGCCACGACACAGTTTACCGGCGCCCGGTTGGCAACGCTAAGACGTCAGACGGCGAGCCGCAGGCTCCCGATGGTCGCGACGCGCGATTCGACGTGGCGTGCGAGCCTCGCGGCGACCTCATCCGCAGTGAGCGGACGGCTCAACAGGAACCCTTGGACCATGTCGCAGCCCAGCGCACGCAAGCGCTCGAGCGCGCCTTCCTCATCGACGCCTTCGGCGACAACGGTGAGTCCCATGTTATGCGCAAGTTCGATCGTCGAGCGCACGATCATCGTGTCGCTCGCATCACGCGCCAGGTTCATGACGAACGACTTGTCGATCTTGAGCTCGTCGACCGGAAGCCGACGCAAATAGGCGAGCGATGAATAGCCCGTGCCGTAATCGTCGATTGCGAGCCGGCAGCCGAGCGCGTGCAACCGGCTTAAGTTG
Organism: Casimicrobiaceae bacterium; assembly: GCA_035636955.1. Lineage (GTDB taxonomy): Bacteria > Pseudomonadota > Gammaproteobacteria > Burkholderiales > Casimicrobiaceae > VBCG01. The sequence continues at coordinate 3,481 of DASPYC010000031.1, read as the reverse complement.
TCGACCGCATTGCCGGGGTCGTCGAGGATCGCGCTCTCGGTGATTTCGAATGTGATCCACTGCGCGGCGCAGCCATGGGCTTGCAAGAGCGCAGCGAAACGCTCGGGCAATTGGAGATCCATCAGGTCGCGCGCGGAGATGTTGATCGACACATTCATCGGCAAGCCGTCCCGACGCCACGCCCCGCATTGCGCGATTGCCCGCAACATCACCCATTGTGTGATCTTGCGGATGTAGCCCGTCTGCTCGGCGAAGGGAATGAACTCGGCGGGCGGCACGAGCCCACGCGCGGGATGCTGCCAGCGCACCAACGCTTCGACGTGATGCTCGAACGCGTTGCGCAGCGCGATTTTCGGCTGGTAGAGAAGCGTCAGCTCGTCGGCGTCGACCGCCTTGCGCAGATCGCCCATCAGCGACAGCCGTTCGCGGCTATGCTGATCGTAGCGATCATCCCACACGAGTACACCCAGATTGTTTCGCTTCGCGGCGTACATCGCGACGTCGGCATGGCGGACGAGCATCGAACGTCCGTCGCCGTGTTCGGGGAACACTGCGATGCCAATGCTGGCACGCACGTCAACCTGATGCCCGTCGAGATTCATCGGCGCGTCCAGCGCGTGCAAGATCGCATCGGCGACGCGCTGTGCTTCGCCCGCGTTATTGCCTGACAACAATAAGGCGAATTCGTCGCCGCCGAGCCGCGCGATCGTGTCGCTCTTGCGCTTGACTACGTTCTGAATTCGCGCGGCGACTTCGAGCAGCAGCAGATCGCCGATCGCGTGTCCGAGCGTGTCGTTGACGTACTTGAAGTGGTCGATGTCCATCAGAAGCACCGCGACCGTTGACCGCTCACGCGCCGCGACCGCAAGCGCATGATCGGCGCGGTCGGCGAACAGCGTGCGGTTGGGCAGTCCGGTCAGCGTGTCGCGATACGCGAGGTTCGTGATGCGTTCTTCCCGTGACGCCATGCCCTCGAGCATCATCCGAAATGCCGTCGCCAAATCGCCGATTTCGTCTTTGCGCGATGTCGGCGGCACCGTCGCGAACTCGCCGGCCGCCATCCGTCTCGCAAATCCTGCGAGCAAGCGGACCGGCTGCGCGATACCGCGCGCGATCACAATGCTGGCGATGATCGATACGATCGCCGCGGCGAGTGAAATCCAAGCGAGCTCGCGCTGCAAACGCCGAAACGGCTCCATTGCAGTGGACAACGGCTGCTGCAGCACGACGGCAACCGTGTCGTCGGTATGTGCGGGAAGCGTTGCGATCCGCGTGATCGCATCCGCGCCATACATCGCGTTGCCGTCGTCATCGCGCCAGGCAAAGTGTCCGGCAGAGATGTCGCGCAAGAAGGATGCGCGCTGCTCGACGGCGAGGGTAGTCGCCTGGAGCTTCCAATCGTTACCGGGAATGCGGCTCAAAAACGACACGTCGAGGCGCAGCAGACGACCGATCTCGCCGGCAAATGCATCGTTCACCGGATAACCGACGGCGATCCACGCGATCGGCGAAGGCGGCAGCATCGGCACGATGACGAGTTGATAGAGCTGGCCGCGGACCACGACCATCGCCGATACTTGGCCGTTCGCGCGAGCTTGCGCGATCAGCTTCGGAAAGAAAAACGGCTCGCCAATGCCGATTCCCATCGTGTCGGCGACGACAACTTCGTCGGCGCGGATCAGCATCACGAGCCCGGCGTCGATCTGCCGCCCATAGCGCGCGAGAACGGGCGTCACATCGGATTTGTCGCGCGGCGCGACGGCCGCTCGAAACGCGGGCGTTACGGAAAGAAGCTTCGCGGATTGAACGAGACGATCGCGTTCTTGTTCGCGCACCCGCTCGAAAACGCGGGCGCCGGCGACTAAATCCTCACCAATCGACTTACGCGCAGTCGCAAGTCCAACGGAGTTGACGAGGACGAATACGCCGACCTGAACAAGTACGATCAACGCTAGGAACAGCGCGACGATGCGGGTTTGCAGGCTGCCAATTGACATGGAGGTCGAACAAACGTGCAGGTCGCAAGAGCCGGATGCCCTCATGTGCCGTCGTTGCGCCACTTCGCCGCAAACCGGCAGCGTTGTTGACGTGGTCGACGTGAATCGTCGTTACCGCACCGCAAGATGCCGGCGAGTGCGGGTCGGCCGGGACACCGGTCGCCTTCGGATCGGGGGAAAGAAAGCGATCGCCGGTGCAAAGTCCCGGCCGTGGCCTACCCCTAAGCAAGTTCTTTGCCTGGCAGGACGAGCGTGCCCTGCGTGATGTGTTGTATGCAACAAGGGGCTGAAATTCGAGCACCGCGGTTTGCATGCGGTGCTCGTCAGGGATGGCTTGCGACTGGGCCGGACTTTCGGCCCCGCGCCTGCGACGGGCACTTTTCGTTCGTTTTTTCTAGGGCACTTTACGTTCGTTTTTTCCGGCGAGCCCTTGGATGCGCAGCGTCGTAAACCTTCGCAAGCGCTTGGAAGTCGAGATGCGTGTACACCTGCGTACTTGCAATCGATGCGTGGCCGAGCATTTCCTGCACGGCACGCAGATCGCCGGACGATTGCAGGACATGCGATGCGAACGAATGGCGCAACATGTGGGGATGAACGTGACGCGCCAAGCCTTGCCTGATCGCCCACGCCGCGAAGCGGCGCTCGATTGAGCGCGGCGAAAGACGCCGGCCGTGCGCGCCGATGAATAACGCAGCTTCGTTGGGACCCGCGAGCGATGCGCGTGCGGCAAGCCATGTTTCGATGGCGCTGCGTGCAGGACCGCCGACCGGCACGATACGCTCCTTCGCGCCTTTGCCGAACACGCGCACCTCGCCGGTCGTCAGATCGACGCGATCGACATCGAGGCCCGCCAGTTCGGACAGGCGCAACCCCGATGAATAGGCGAGCTCGAACAGCGCGCGATCACGCAGGTCCAGTTCACCATCGCCCTCGATCGACACAAGGCGAACCGCTTCGTCGGGCGTTAACGCCGATGGCAGACGCTTCGGTGACTTCGGCGCTTTGAGTCCGCCCGTCGGATCCTCGCGCAGCGTCGGATCGCGTTCGATCAGGAAGCGAAAGAATGTGCGCCACGCCGACAGCATCCGCGCCAGACTGCGGCCGGAAAGTCCGCCGCCATGCAGCGTCGCAAGAAACCGCGCAAGCTCCGCGCGCGCGAGCACCTTGACGGATTTATCGCCGCAGAGTGCACAAAGCTTTGCCGTGTCGCGGAGATAAGCCGCGCGCGTGTGTGCCGCCCGCGTGGCGAGGTGCAACGCAAATGCATCGAGCAGCGCGAGATTCGATGGGTTGATGACGTTCGCGGAACCGGACGCCTGCACGCCGTTGGCTTCAGGACAGCGGCAAGAAGCGTGCGGCCGCGACGCTCGCCAACTCGGCGAGACGCGTCAGGAACATCGTTCCGACGCCTGCGTGGAAGCGATGCGGATCGGGGCTTCCCAGCATCAGCAAGCCGAACGTAGTCGTTGTTCGTAACGGCA
>DASPYC010000030.1:0-2759 GCA_035636955.1 Casimicrobiaceae bacterium | reverse complement strand
ATCGACGGTGACGATGTGATTGAGCGTCGCCTTGAGCGACGGAAAGAAGCTCGTGCGCTGGGCTTCGAAATCGGCCTGCGAAAGCTTGTTGCAGGCAGTGAGCAACCGATGGTTCGCCCACGCGTTGTTGTACGCCATCATAGCGAAGTGATGCGACAGAGTAGATCGCATGCGAGTTCCTTACTCGATAACCACGGGTTGCGTCAGCTCAGCGCCGCGGCGCTTCAATACGCGCACCGTCAGCTTGCCTAAACGAGGCGCCAGCGCGAGTCGCAGCGGCGCGGCGCTGGCGCTCGCGCGCTGCCCGGGACGTCGCCATAGCACGCCCCATGTTTTGCCTTCGCGCGCCGCTACCTGCAGCCGGCGCAGCACGCGCTCGTCATGCGCGGCGATCCACGCGAACGCCGCGCCGCATTCCGGCGCGCGCAACGCTTGCTCGTAAGCCCATAACGCATCTTTCGCGTCGTGACAGCGCACGACATAAAACCGCGCGAGATCGAGCCCTGCTGCCGCAAGCGCCGGCGCGTAAGGACGATGCGGCGGCGCGATCCAAACGACGTCCCGTCCTAGCGCTTGGACGCGTAACAGCGCCGGCAACGTGAGCCGCAACTCGCCGATGCCTTCGCGTTCGAGCAGCACTTCGGTCAGCGCGCCTTGCGGCCAGCCGCGGCCTGGCAGGGCGGCATCGAGCGCTGCAAAACCGGAAGGCAGCGTCGCGGGCTCCGGCGCGCAATCGTCGCCGCGCCAGATCGCCGGATTGGACAGAAGCGTCGCGAGCGCAGAATTCATCGACGATCACGCCTTTCTCCGCTTACGATTGACCCAGCTTGGCCATCCGCCGCTGCAATTCTTCCATCGACACGTCTTCTTTATGTGTGCCGATCGACCATACATGCCCAAATGGATCGACGAGCGTACCGGTGCGATCGCCGTAGAACTGGTCTTGGACCGGACGTTTGATTGTCGCGCCCGCTGCGATCGCTTGTGCAAAACGCGTGTCGACATCCTCGACGTACAGCATCATGCTGACGCCGGCGCCGCCGAGCGTTTGCGGTCCAACGTAGCCCTCTTCAGGCATCTCCTCGGCGAGCATTACCGGCGAGTCACCGATCTTCACTTCGGCGTGCATGATCTTGCCGCCGGGGCCGGGAAAGCGCATCAGCTCGACGGCGTTGAGCGCTTTTTTGTAAAAGTCGATCGCCGCGGCCGCATTTCGCACTATCAAATAGGGCGTGATGTCGTGATAACCGGTGGGAATAGGCTGGACCATGATTCTCTCCTTGAGTAAACATGCTCATTCGCGCCGCCGGGCCATCCCAAGGCGCGATTTACTCCCCCTCCGGGGGCAGCGCAGTGGCCGCATGGGTCATCCCGGCCGCAAGCGTGGGGGTCCATCGATCCTTCGCACAATGCCGACGGCGATGCCTTCGATCGCAAGCGTCGTCTTCTTCGGGTCTACGACAATCGGCGCAAAGGCGGGGTTCTCGGCAACAAGCACGATGTCTTTTCCGCGACGCTGCAGCCGTTTGACGGTGACCTCGTCGCCGGCCAATCCGCCCACTCGCGCAACGACGATCTGACCTGAGCGCGCTTCACCGGTCTTATGCACGGCAAGCAAATCGCCATCGAGAATACCGGCATCGCGCATCGACAGACCGGAGACGCGCAGCAAATAATCGGCGCGCGGCGTGAAAAGCTCGGGATCGACGCGGTAATGCGCTTCGATATGCTCGATAGCGAGGAGCGGCGCACCGGCCGCAACACGACCCACGAGCGGCAAGATCCCTTGGACTGGAATGCCGGGCAAATTTTTGAGCCGCAAGCCGCGGGAGGCGCCGGGTTCGATTTCGAGCACGCCTTTTTTCTCGAGCGCGCGCAGATGATCTTCCGCGGAGCTTGGCGTCGAAAAACCCAGACCGGTCGCGATTTCAGCGCGCGTGGGTGGACGGCCCACGGATTCCAGATGACTGCGAATCCAATCGAGGATTTGGCGCTGGCGCGCCGTTAACTGCGGCAAAGGGGCAGGCGGCTCAAAGGAAGTAGCGAGAGGGGCGCGAGAACGAGGCGGCATGCCAATACCGTATGGATATGCGGTAATGACAATTATAGGCCTGCCGAAGCGCAGGTCAAGCGTGCGCGTGAATCGTCTCGCGCACCAACGGATAGATATGGTTGCTCCACCGTCTTCCGGTGAAGACGCCGTAATGGCCCACGCCCGCTTGAACATAATGAGAACGCATGTAGGGGCGCATTCCCGTGCACAGGTCGTGCGCGGCGAGCGTTTGTCCCAGCGAACAGATGTCGTCGCGTTCGCCTTCGATCGTCAACAGCGCCACACGCCGAATGGCACCGGGATTGATCGCATGTCCACGGAACTTGAGCATGCCGCATGGAAGCGCATGGTCCTGGAAAACCTGCTTCACCGTCTCGAGAAAGAATTCCGCCGGCAGATCGGCAACTGCGAAATATTCTTTATAGAATTTACGCGTTGTGTCGGCGCGCTCTCGTTCGCCGTTGACCAGATCAGCGTAGAGACCGCGAAATGCGGTGATGTGGCGTTCGAGATTCATGTTCATGAACGCGGCGAGCTGCAGGAAGCCCGGGTAGACCCGCCGCATCGCGCCGGCGTGACGCAGCGGGACGGTGCCGATCAGATTGTGCTCGAACCAATCGATCGTGTGGTTATTGGCGAGCTTGTTGACTTTGGTCGGCGCGATTCGGCAATCGATCGGTCCTGCCATCAATATCATCGTGAGGGG
>DASPYC010000029.1:0-3455 GCA_035636955.1 Casimicrobiaceae bacterium | reverse complement strand
CGAAAGGGAATGGCTGAAGGGAAGTGGGAAAGTCGGCTTCAGCGGCCCTTGGGGAACGACCTACGGATCGAATCTTCGCCTCGTGCTGGGAGCGATGACGGAAGCCCAATGGGTGCGACACGCGAAGGAGTTGAAGACGCGCCCGCCCATGCCGTGGTTCAACCTCAATCAATGGACCGACGCGGACCTACGCGCGTTCTACAAGTACGTGCGGAGCCTGGGCGCCCCCGGCGAACCGACGCCAGCGTATGTGCCGGCCGATAAAACGCCGGCTTCTCCGCTGATTCAATGGCCGAAGTAAAGGTGCGATCAGAACGTCTTCGCCACCTCGACTGAGGTCGAGCTCGCACGGCGCGCCGTATTCCGGTTCACACGTTTAGCTTTTCAAGCAGCGCCAACACTTTGCGCGGATCGTCGGCGCGCCGAATCCGATCGACCGCCACCTTCGCGGCGCTCACATCGCTTTGCAGAACGCGCTGCTTGATGTTCAGCAGATGTGCCGGATGCATCGAGAAGTTCGTGAGGCCCATGCCAAGCAGCAGGCGCGTCAAAAGCGGGTCGCCTGCCATCTCGCCGCAGACGGCAATCGACACTTTCGCTTTTGTCGCCGCACTGATCGCAAGCGAGATCAGCCGCATGACCGCCGGATGCAATGGATCATAGAGGTGCGACACGGCCTCGTCGGCGCGGTCGACGGCGAGCGTGTACTGGATAAGGTCGTTGGTGCCGATCGACAAGAAATCCAGTTTCTTCAGGAACGCGTCCATCGCGAGCACCGCCGCCGGAATCTCGATCATGCCGCCGACGGCGACGCGCGAATTGAATGGAACGCCTTGCTCGCGCAACGTTTCCTTCGCCTGCTCGAGCAGGGCGAGCGTCTGATCGATCTCGCCCGCGGAAGCGAGCATCGGGACCAGGATCTGCACATTGCCGTAATGCGACGAGCGGAGAATTGCGCGAAGCTGGGTGAGAAAGAGGCGCGGCTCCGCGAGACAGAAGCGGACGGCACGCAACCCTAGAGCAGGGTTCGGCGCAACGCGGGCGAGACCGTCCAATCCTTCTTTATGTTTGTCGGCGCCCAGATCGAACGTACGGATCGTGACCGGCTTGCCGTCCATGCCTTCTGCGACGGCGCGATACGCTTCGAATTGCTCGTCTTCCGAAGGTAGGCCAGCGCGGTTGAGAAACAGAAATTCCGAGCGAAAAAGTCCCACGCCGGTGGCGCCGTTTTCCAGCGCTTGCTCGATGTCATCGGGAAGCTCGATGTTTGCCTGCAACTCGATGCGGATGCCGTCGATCGTCTCGGCCGGCTTCGTCCGCAGTCGTTTGAGCTTCTGCCGCGCGATATCGAGCTCGTTTTGCTTGAGCCGATATTCGGACAGCACCGCGCGGTCGGGATTGACGATGACGACGTGGTTCGTGCCATCGACAATCAGCAATTCACCGTCGCGGATCAGTTGTCGCGCGTTGTGCGTCGCGACAACCGCCGGCACATTAAGACTTCGGGCGACGATTGCCGTATGCGACGTGACGCCGCCCAAGTCGGTCAGAAAAGCGCCGTAATGATGACTCTTGAACTGAATGACATCGGCCGGCGATAGATCGTGCGCGACCAGAATGGTCTGCTCTTCCGCTTTCGTCACCGGCAGCGTTCCGGGCCGACCCATCAACCGCTTCAGGACACGCTCGCCCACTTGCACGACATCGTTCTTGCGCTCGCGCAGATAGGTATCCTCGATTTGATCGAATTGCTCAACCAGGACGCCCATCTGCTGCGTCAGTGCCCATTCGGCGTTGCAATGCTGCTCGGCGATGATCTTCTTCGGCGCTTCGGAGAGCGTCGGATCGTTCAAGATCATCCAGTGGACGTCGAGAAATGCGCCAAACTCGCCCGGCACGTCGCCGGACGTCATCGCGCTGTGCAACGTTTCGAGCTCGCGCTGGACTTCCTTGACGGCCATCTCGAAACGCTCGATCTCCGCGGGGATTTGCTTGGCGGAAACCGCGTAGTGCGCGACCTCGAGCGTCGCGTGGGACACGAGCTGAGCGCGCCCGATCGCGACGCCGCCCGAAACGCCGACGCCGTGTAGCGCGAAGCTGACCATCAGCGCGCGATCCCGCTGGCGCGCCGGGCACTCCGCGCCGCGCTAGGAATGAGCGCTAGGCAGGTGCGCCGCCAAGTCCATCCTTCAACAAACGCACGATCGCGGCCATTGCCGCCGATTCGTCCGGGCCGTCCGTCTCGACGCGCACCGTACTGCCGAACGCGCTCGCGAGCAGCATCATCTCGACAATGTTGCGTGCGCTTGCCCGCCGTCGTCGGCAGACCAGCGCGACGTTGCAGCGAAAGCGCGAGGCCAGTTCCACGATGCGGGCGCAGGCGCGCGCATGAAGTCCCAGCCGATGGGTAATCTCGACTTCGCGTATTTGCATGATGACGGATCCGCCCGGTGTAACAAGAAAATCCCCGACACCCCCGTGGCCGAAGTTCCTTATGGAGCGACCTTGTCATCGAATGGTTCCATGGTCGTTACAACTTGTCACCAGTTCATGCAGCGCGGATTGTTAACGCGAACGCGCTCGCTGCGTTAATTCCTCGGCCTCATTGGACTGTTCGCAGCGGAACGTGACGCATGCGTGTCGGCCTCACTCAATCGCGCTCCGACGCGCCCTTCGGGCCTGGCCTTCGGCCGGAGCGCTCATTCGCCCTCGCCAAAATTATCGCCGATCAACGTGCAGATCGCGTCCATCGCCTGGGCCTCGTCAGGACCGTCGATCTCGAGCGTCACTTTCGATCCCTTGCCGGCGGCGAGCATCATCACGCCCATGATGCTCTTCGCGTTCACCTTGCGGCCGCTGCGCGAGATTTGCACATCGCTTTGAAACTTGGCGGCGAGCTGCGTCAGCTTCGCCGACGCGCGCGCATGCAATCCGAGCTTGTTGACGATCTCAACTTCGCGCTGGTGCATAGACGGGTACCGTTTCGAACTGCAACACGCCTTCGCAGCCGCCTGAGACGGCCTTCTTGATCAGCGTATCCATCCCCTTCATTCGATAGGTAAACGCACGCACCAGCATCGGCAGGTTCACGCCCGCAATGCCTTCGACGCGCCCCGGCTGCAATAACTTGACGGCGAGGTTGCACGGTGTCGCGCCGAAAATATCGGAGAACACCAGGACACCATCGCCGGTGTCGAGCGCTTGAACGGCTGACCGGGCTCTCGGTAGAAGCGCCAGCGGATCGTCCGTCGCCTTCACCGAGAACGCTTCGAATTGTTGCGGCCGCCCACCCAGCACATGGCTCACGGCCTTGATCAGGCTGTCGCCCAACGTGTCGTGCGCAACGATTAAAACGCCGATCATGGAAAGATCCGCCGGGGATCCGATGCCGGATCCCGACTGACATAGTAGCATGCGAGCCGCAGACGCCATCGGCAACGATTTGCACAGCGCTT
>DASPYC010000028.1:0-5615 GCA_035636955.1 Casimicrobiaceae bacterium | reverse complement strand
AGCAGGATCGGCGGCTTTTCTCGCTGCAATGTCACGCAAAGCGGCTCCATCTGGGTGATCGTAACCACCGCGTCAAAGCCGCACAGCGCTTCTTTCCACCGAACGAGCGCATTCACAGATTGACTGGCAAGGACGATCACGGCAATTGAACTTTCTCGCGCACTTGTTTCCGGCGATGGTTGTTGATCGCATCTGCTGCGCGATTCATCTAATCCCAATCGCGCATCGTGGCATACAAACCGCTCACGACAACGCAAATCGCAGTTGTGTTCGGCCCTATTGACGTAGCAAGACGTGGACCAGGCGGCAGAACAACTCCGCTTCGGTTACGGATATCGAGTTCAGCTTGAAATTGTTCCTGCGAGGCGGCCGCCGCAGCCCGCGACGATCGAATTGCTCAGCGGTTCTTTAGCTATTCTTCCCGCGCACGCAATCCATGTAATACCGCCGTTGCGTGCCCTCGATCTCTTCGACGAGCCCATGGATGTCGGTGTCAAACCCTGGAAACTTCTCGTTGAAGTTGCGGGCGAATTTCAGGTACTCGACGATCGTGCGGTTGAACCGCTCGCCGGGAATCAGGAGCGGGATGCCGGGCGGATAAGGCGTCAGCAGCACGCTCGTCACGCGTCCTTCCAGATTGTCGATCTCGACGCGGTCGATTTCGCGATGCGCCATGCACGCGAACGCGTCGGACGGCTTCATCGCCGGCTGTAGATCCGACAGGTACATCTCGGTCGTCACACGCGCGACGTCATATGCCTTGTACGTGTCGTGAATCTGCTGACACAGGTCACGGAGGCCGACACGCTCGTAGCGCGGATGCTGGCTGCAGAACTCCGGAAGTATCCGCCACAGCGGCGCGTTCTTGTCGTAGTCGTCCTTGAACTGTTGCAGCGCGGTTACGAGCGTGTTCCAGCGGCCCTTCGTGATGCCGATCGTGAACATGATGAAGAACGAATAGAGGCCGGTCTTCTCGACAATGACGCCGTGCTCGGCCAGGTATCGCGTAACGATCGACGCGGGAATGCCGGTCTTGGCAAATTTACCGGATACATCGAGTCCCGGCGTGATCACCGTTGCCTTGATCGGATCCAGAATCGTGAACCCGGGCGCGAGGTTGCCGAAGCCATGCCATTTTTCGTTCGCCCGCAACAACCAGTCTTCGCGCTTGCCGATACCTTCGGGCGAGAGCCGTTCCGGCCCCCAAACCTTGAACCACCAGTCCTTCCCCCATTCCTCGTCGACCTTGCGCATCGCGCGACGAAAGTCGAGCGCCTCCATGATCGACTCCTGGACGAGCGCGGTCCCGCCCGGCGGTTCCATCATCGCGGCGGAGACGTCGCACGACGCGATGATCGCGTACTGCGGCGACGTCGATGTGTGCATCAGATACGCCTCGTTGAAAATGTGGCGGTCGAGCTTCCGCGTATCCGATTCCTGCACGAGGATTTGCGACGCCTGCGAGAGACCCGCCAACAGCTTGTGCGTCGAATGCGTGGCGAAGATCAGCGCGTCTTTGCTGCGCGGCCGGTCCTTGCCGATCGCGTGCATGTCCTTGTAGAAGTCGTGGAACGCCGCGTGCGGCAGCCACGCCTCGTCGAAATGCAGCACGTCGATCGAATGGTTGAGCGTCTGCTTCAGCATCTCGACGTTGTAGGCGATGCCATCGTACGTGCTCTGGGTGAGCGTCAGGATGCGCGGTTTCTTGTTCGGAGCGTTCCGCGCGAACGGATTCGCCTCGATCCGTCGCTTGATGCTTTCCGGTTTGAACTCGTCGAGTGGAATCGGCCCGATGATGCCCAGATGATTGCGCGTCGGCGGCAGGAATACCGGAATCGCGCCGGTCATCGTGATCGCATGCAGGATCGATACGTGGCAATTGCGGTCGACGACGACGATGTCGTTCGGCGCGACGTTTGCATGCCAGACCATCTTGTTCGACGTCGACGTGCCGTTGGTGACGAAAAAGCAGTGATCGGCATTGAAGATCCGTGCAGTGTTCCGTTCAGCGGCCGCGACCGGTCCCGAATGATCGAGCAGCTGTCCCAGCTCGTCGACCGAGTTGCAGACGTCGGCGCGCAACATGTTCTCGCCGAAGAACTGATGGAACATCTGGCCGACAGGGCTTTTCAGAAATGCGACGCCGCCGGAATGGCCCGGACAGTGCCACGAGTACGAACCGTCCTGCGCATAATCGAGCAAGGCGCGGAAGAACGGCGGCGCGAGCGAGTCGAGGTACGACTTGACCTCGCGGATGATGTGGCGCGCGACGAATTCCGGCGTGTCCTCGAACATATGGATGAAGCCGTGCAGTTCGCGCAGGATGTCGTTCGGGATGTGCCGCGATGTCCGCGTCTCGCCGTAGAGATAGATCGGGATCTCGGCGTTGCGAAAGCGGATTTCCTGGATGAACGTGCGGAGCTTGACGACTGCGGGATCGAGCTCGGGGCCCGGCGTGAACTCCTCATCGTCGATCGACAGGATGAACGCCGACGCGCGCGATTGCTGCTGCGCGAACTGCGACAAGTCGCCGTAGCTCGTGACGCCGAGCACCTCCATCCCCTCCTTCTGGATCGCGTCGGCCAGCGCGCGGACGCCGAGACCGGAGGCGTTCTCGGACCGGAAATCTTCGTCGATAATGACGATGGGAAAGCGGAATTTCATCATGGGTCGAGCACCAAAGTAGGGTCAGAGACGACTTTCGATCGCGTCGAAATTCTGCGTCGTTGCACCCGGAAGAGTCGTCTGTGACCCTGCTTTTGGAAGGCGCGGATTATACGCGCGCGAAGTGCCGCTGCAGCGAGTTTTTTCGAGCCGGCGGACGGGCGGTCGCAGCGCGACATGGCTTGCATCGCGCTACCATGCGCGTCGAAGGGATTCATCGATGATCTATCCGCGCGATCTGAAGGGTTACGGCCGTGAGCTTCCGCATGCCGATTGGCCCGGGGGTGCGCGGATCGCTCTTCAGTTCGTCTTGAACTACGAGGAAGGCGCAGAAAGCTCCGTTCTGCACGGCGATCCAGCATCCGAGCAATTCCTCTCCGAGATCATCGGCGCCGCGGCGTATCCGGCGCGTCACATGTCGATGGAGTCGATCTACGAGTACGGGTCGCGCGCGGGCGTGTGGCGGATCCTGCGCGAGTTCGAGCGGCGCGGGTTTCCGCTCACCGTCTTCGGCGTTTCGATGGCGCTGGAGCGGCATCCGGAAGTCACGGCGGCTTTTGTCGAACACGGTCACGAGATCGCATGCCATGGCTGGCGGTGGATCGCTTATCAGAATGTCGACGAAGCGACAGAACGCGAGCATATGCGGATCGGTGTCGACATTATCAAGCGCCTCACGGGTGCCGCGCCGCTAGGCTGGTACACGGGGCGGGACAGTCCGAACACGCGACGGCTGGTTGTCGACCACGGCGGATTTTTGTACGACGCCGACAGCTACGGCGACGACCTGCCATTCTGGACCGAAGTAGAGGCGAGCGCCGGTGCCAAAGTTCCGCATCTCGTCGTGCCGTATACGCTCGATTGCAACGATATGCGCTTCGCCACGTCGCAGGGCTTCAATACCGCCGAGCACTTCCTGACATACCTCACCGACGCCTTCGATGTGCTCTACGCCGAGGGCGCAGAGCGGCCGAAGATGATGTCGGTCGGCATGCACTGTCGCTTGCTCGGAAGGCCCGGCCGCTTCGCCGCATTGCAGCGCTTCCTCGATCATATCGAGCGCCACGACCGGGTCTGGGTGTGCCGGCGCGTCGACATTGCGCGGCATTGGGCGCGGAGGCATCCGTTCGACGAGCATCCGACGGACTAATGCTCGTGCCGACGTTACAGGCTGCTACGGTGTCTGCGTCGGCGCGTTCGGTGCGGCGCGCATGCCGACGACCTCGCGTTCGATGATTCGTTGCGTGGCGATCGCCGACGCGTCGCTGGACGCTGCTGGGCGAGCTGGCTGCGCCGCCGCCGTTTTGCCCGGCGTGCCGGCAGCGTGTCGCCGAGTTTCCGGCGTCGATCTCGCTTTGCTGGCGGCAGGCGGCTCAACGCGGGAGGCAGCCGGTTCCTGTGGCGGGGACTTCGACGTCGTGTTCGCGGACCCGGCCGCCGGCACGGCCGCCGATGGGTTCGTGGTGGAGTCCGTCTGCGGCGTTGTCTCGGCGGGTGGTAGCGCCGCGTCGTTCAGAGCAGCGGGCGGCGCTTTCGTTTCCGCCGCGGGTTGCTGTTGCGCACTCGACGATGAGGCCCCGCCAGCATCAGCGACTTTGGTACCGGCGGCCGAGTGCTCGTACACGTAATACACCGCGGCGCCAATGACGATGAATGCGAGGACGAGCAACGCACTCATCGGAACCAATCCGGTTCGCGTGGCGGATTTACGGTGATGCGTAGTCGAGGCCGGTTCGGCCGGTACGGTTTGCTGAAGACTGGCTATCGCCGGCGCATCGGACGTCGCGCGTTCGCTTGCTGGAGCGCCGGGCGGCGAATCGCTGAACAGAGAGGGCCTAAATTCGCCGAATTCGATTTCGAAACGTTCTGTGAACGCGCCCGGTGCGTTCCCGCGTGCGGCGCCGCCTATGTCGCCCGAACTCTGCGTCGCGTTGGAAAACTCCGGCATTGTCGCGACCGATGCCTCTTGCTCGGCTTCATCCTTCGGGAGCACCGCTCCGCATTGGAAGCACTGAGGAGCTGCGCCGTCGTTGACCGCTTCGCACTGCGGACAGGGCTTGAGGTATAGAGGCGAGCCGCACTCATTGCAGAAACGCGCGCCCGCCGGATTGGCATGGTCGCAAAAGCGGCAATGAAACAGGGACATGGGAATGAAAGTGGCGTCGGATGCGTAAGGTTGTTAACGCGCGAGGACTGCCGTGCGTGCACCCGATTAGAGAAGGCGACGGCTACTCGGTTCCAGCCGCCCTAAACGCTCATGGCGAATATCCGGATAGGCGGACACGGTCACAGCGCATCCATCGTTCGGGTGCGTTGGAAACCTCCCTCAACGGCTCGCCGCTGGTTTGCGGATCGCGACTTCTTCTTCCGGCGGCCGGACGGACCGAAAATTTGCCAGCAGCAATAAATCGTAGACGATCTTGACGCCGCCCGCGACGATGAGCGGCCATCCGAAGCTCGACAAACCCAGCAAGTAGCCGGCTATGAGCGGGCTGACCGCTGAGGCCAAGCTGCGCGGAACCGAGGTCATGCTGGCTGCCGCCGCGCGCTCGGCCGGGACGACGACAGCCATCACGTAGGAACTCCGCGTCGGCACATCCATCTGGGACAGCGCGCTGCGCACGAGCAACAGCGCGATGACCCACGCGAGGTTGGGCGCGAACGGCACGAGCAACAGGAGAACGCTCGATGGCAGATGCGTGAACACCATCGTGTTGACAAGCCCAAACCGATTGGCGATACGTGTCGCAACAAGATAGGAGAATGCCGAAAATACGCCGGTCCAGAAGAAGATTGTTCCGGCAACGGCCGTCGATAGCTGATATTTTTCGAACAACCATAACGCCAACAGCGATTGAACGATGAAACCGCCACCGAAGGCATCAAGACTGAAGAGCGCCGCGAGCTTATACACGGTGCGCTTCGACTGACACAGCGGCGCCGCAGGCGCT
>DASPYC010000027.1:0-2543 GCA_035636955.1 Casimicrobiaceae bacterium | reverse complement strand
TTCTCGCGGAATCCGGCAATGACTTGCCGCGCTTCTATGAACGCGTGCGGAGCGTTGCGGCGTTGCCGAAGGGTGAGCGCGACGCCGTTTTGACCGCAGCGGCCGCGCGCTCAATCGAACCGGTTGGCGCGGTCGGCTCGCAGCACTGACGGGTCATCCGTTCGCTGCGGCTCGCGCCTCGACGACGACGCCTGCCTCGATGAACGCTTCGATTTCAGCCGAGCTATAACCGCTTTCACCCAATACTTCGCGCGTATGTTCGCCGAGCAAGGGCGCCGCGCGAGTAATCTGGACTGGTGTTCCCGAAAAATGAATCGGACAGCCGAGCGCTTTCATCGGACCGGCCTCGGGATGGTTCACATCGACAACCATTCC
This sequence comes from Casimicrobiaceae bacterium, assembly GCA_035636955.1. Lineage (GTDB taxonomy): Bacteria > Pseudomonadota > Gammaproteobacteria > Burkholderiales > Casimicrobiaceae > VBCG01. Next base: position 2,168 of record DASPYC010000027.1, on the reverse strand, counting down.
GCGCGCCAGCGTTTGCGGATGCGTCAATGCTTCGCCGATCGTGTGCACCGGCCCGACAGGAACACCGGCGGCATCGAACGCGCCTATCCACTGAGCGCGCGTTCGCGTCGACAGCACGTCGTTCATGAGCAAGACCAGCGCGTCGAGATTTTGCATGCGCGCTGAATTCGTCACGAACCGCGGATCGTCGCGCCATTCGGGATGGCCGAGCACGTCGGCGATCCGTTCCCAATTCGCTTGGTTGGCGCCGCCGATGTTGATCCAGCCATCGCGCGTTCGGAAGGCCTGATAGGGCGCAGTCAGCACGTGCGCCGATCCGCTCGGTCCCGGTGATTGTCCCGTGGCGAAGTGAAACGCAGCGTGCCAGTAGGTCTGCTGCAGCGCCGCTTCCATCAGCGATGTATCGACGAATTGCCCGCGACCGGTCTTTTGCGCATGGGCGTACGCGGCGAGAATGCCGATCGTCGCGAGCAGTCCCGCATTGATGTCCGCGACGGGACTGCCGCTCTTCACGGGCCGACCGCTGGGCTCGCCGGTGATCGACATCAGACCGGCGAAACCTTGCGCAATCAGATCGAAGCCGCCCTTATCGGCCCATGGCCCGTCGCGGCCGTAACCCGAAACAGCGCAGTAGATAAGCCGCGGATTCAAACGCGCCAGCACGTCGTAACCGACGCCCAGCTTCTCCATCGTACCGCGGCGATAATTTTCAGTGACGACGTCTGCGTCGCGCGCAAGCCGCAGCAGAATCTCGCGTCCTTGAGGCTGCTTGAGATTGATCGCGATCCCGCGTTTGTTCCGGTTCTGCACGAGGAACGGCGCCGACACGCCGTTGATCCGCGGCTCGCGATAGTCGCGTGCATCGTCGCCCCCGGGAATCTTTTCGACCTTGATGACGTCGGCGCCCATATCCGCCAGCAGCATTCCGCACGTGGGTCCCGCCATGATTTGCGCGAGCTCGAGCACGCGCATGCCGAAAAGCGGACCGGGATGATTCGGTCTGGTCATTTATCGCCCGACGAATTTCGGCTTGTGCTTCGCGAGAAACGCTTCGTAGCCGATACGAAAGTCTTCGGTGTCGAAGCAATCGAAGCACTCGTCGTAGTCGGCATCCGAGAGCGGACGTGGATCGGCCAGACGCCGCGCAAATTTCTTATGCCAGCGGGCGGCCAACGGTGCGCCGTCGGCAATGCGTTGTGCGGTCGCGCGTGCCTCTTGATCGACGTCTGCGTCAGGCACGACACGCGTGACCAGGTGTTTCTCCAGCGCTTCCTGCGCATCGAAAATGCGCCCCTCGAGCAGGATTTCGAGCGTCGTCGCCACGCCGACCAATCGCACCAGAGGCATCATCTCCGGATACGCCATCACCAGACCCAAGTTCTTGATCGGTGCACCGAATCGGCTCGACGCGCCGCAAATGCGCAGATCGCATAACGCCGCGATCTCGAGACCGCCGCCGACACAGATGCCGTGGATTTGCGCGACGATCGGATGACGGCATTTGACGAGCGCGCGTGCGGTCGCATGCATCGTCTTGCCGTATTCGATCGCCTGCGCCTTGTTGCTTCGCGCGGTGGCGAATTCGCCGATATCGTTGCCCGGCGAGAACGCTTTTTCGCCTGCGCCGCGGATGATGATGCAACGCAGCGCGTCGTCGCTCGACAGCGCATCAATCGTTTCCCCCAGCGATTGCCACATCGAACGAGTCAATGCGTTGAGCTTGTGCGGCCGGTCGAGCACAACCGTCGCGATCAACCCCTCGCGCACCACGGCGATTGATGCATCCATCCGCGAAGTATGCTTCGAATGCGGGCCTCAAGACCCTGTTTGCAAAGTTGCATAGCGTAGGCATCCACGGATAGCAGCAATATGAAGCGCGTCACCGCGTCGCCACGACCACGTCTGATCGATGACGATAATACTGATGCATAACCAATGGGATATGGTAAATTCAAGGATGCCTATTCGGGAGTGGCTCCACGTTCCCGCTTGACTCACGTTATGATTCAGATCAATAGCCGACGAGTTATGTGTCCCGATGCCGAATGCCTATGATGTGCTCTTCAGAACGCTCGCCGATCCGACTCGGCGGGCTCTCTTCGAAGGACTGTGCCGCGAAGGGGAGCAGACAGTCGGGGCGCTGACGGCTCGGGCCCGGGTATCGCAAC
>DASPYC010000026.1:0-3861 GCA_035636955.1 Casimicrobiaceae bacterium | reverse complement strand
CGAGATGATGCCCGAGCTGACCGGCACCGCGCTGGCGGTCGAGATCCATCGAATACGTTCCGACATCCCGATTCTGATCATGAGCGGGTATGTCAACAGCGTCGATGGCGTTGCGGCGCGCGCCGCGGGCGTGAACGAGGTGTTGCGCAAGCCGCTTCAGAGTCGCGACATCGCCGAAGCGCTTGCGCGTGTGCTGACCGCCAATTCTTCGCTTCATCAGTAACACCCGAAGGCCGTGTTGAAATCGTGCGGCGTTGCGCGGTTGCGACGCTACGCATGCTGATCGTTGCATCGGAACGGACATCAGCAATGCCGGCGTGATCGCCGGGCAACCACAGCGGAGCAGCACGATGAAATCACTGTTAGGGAAGTTCGCGTTCGTCATCTGCAGCGCGTTTCTCCTTGCCGTCGCGGCGGGCAGTCAAGTCGCGGCCGCGGCCGACGCATCCGAACAAAACGCGCCGGCACCGGCTGAGGGAACGGCGCAGCCTTCGGACGAAATCCTTCAGTTGGTAGCGCCGATCGCGTTGTATCCGGACGCGTTGGTTGCACAAATCCTCACCGCGTCAACGTATCCGGCCGAAGTCGTCGAAGCGTGGCGGTGGATGCAGCAGAATTCCGCGTTGAAGGGAAAGCCATTGGCCGATGCGGTGAATGCGCAACCGTGGGATCCAAGCGTAAAAGCGCTGACGCAGTTTTCGGCGGTTCTCGACAACATGAACCAGAATCTCTCGTGGACGTCGGCGCTTGGCGATGCCTATGTGAATGAACCGGACGACGTCACGAATGCCGTCCAGGTTCTGCGCCAGCGCGCGCAAGCGGCCGGAACGCTCGAGACGAACAGCCAACAGACGGTGACGGCGCAGGGCCAGACGATCGACATCGAGCCGGCAGATCCCGACGCCGTCTACCTGCCGGCGTACGATCCGTGGCTCGTCTACGGCGCACCGCTCGACGCGTATCCCGATTGGTTTCCAGTGCCCGGGGTGTACTACGACGGTCCGGACCTCTTCTTTGATGCGGGTCTCGATCTGGCGGCCTTCGGCGCGTTCGCGTGGGGATGGCATCACTGGGGATTCGACTGGCATCACCACGAGGCACTGCACGACCATGCCCCTTACTTCTCGCATAGCCCGACCTTCGCACATCGGCATGACATGATTGCAGGGCGGCCGGTCTCAGGTGAACACCCGGCAATGCACGCTGAGGGCGCGCCGGTCCTTCATGCGGGCGAGTTTCATAGTTCTTCGCCGACGAGGTCTTTCGCGAGCAGCCCGCAATTCCACAGCGAGCCCGCGTTTCGACCGGGCGCTTTCACCGGCTTCGACCATGGCGGCACGGTGAGTGCGTATTCGACGCGTGGGCGGTCGAGTTTCGGAGCACCCATGCATGCGGGTGGGTTCGAGTCTCATGCATCCGCCGGCGGCTTCCCCGGCGGCGAAGCCGGTGGTTTCCACGGCGGCGAAGCCGGTGGTTTCCACGGTGGTGGTGGCGGCGGCTTCCACGGCGGTGGCGGCGGCGGTGGCGGTCATCGTTGATGCCAACGTTTGTCAACCCACCGAGTGTTCATTTGGAGAACAACATGATCCGCAATATGAGCGTCCGAGCCCTTGCATCATCGCGAAGCCGGCTGGCAACGATCACCGCAGTCATGATCTTCGTCGTGCTCATGCACGTCGATGCGAACGCCGCGCAGCCAGTGATCGCCGAAACCTTTCCTTCCGCGGAGCAGGCGGCGCGTGCGCTGTACCTCGCCGCGCGAAACAACGATCAGCAAGCTTTGAGCAAGATTCTCGGGACCGACAACGAAGGCGTTTCGTCGGAAGATCCGATCGCAGACCAAGCCGAGCGCGAACGATTCGTCCGCAAATATCAGGAAATGCATCGGCTCGTGCGAGACGCCGACGGCGCGAACATTCTGCATATCGGCGCGGAGAACTGGCCTTTCCCTTTTCCGCTCGTGTCCGAGGACGGTACCTGGCACTTCGATCCGACCGGGGGAATGGAGGAAGTCGTGCTTCGCCGAATCGGCGAAGACGAGCTAGCCGTGATCGGTACGTGCCGCACTCTCGCGAACGGAGGACGGACGGCGCGCAGTGGCTCCGCCATCCAGCCACTCGCAGCGAAAATCGGCAATGACGGTCGCGTCGTGCCGTTTCACGGTTATTACGTTCGGCGCGTCAGCGTCGCGTCAAGCTCTCGCGCGACAGCCGCTCGGCACGAAAAATCCGCCACGACGAGCAACAGATTTACATACGTCGCCTATCCCGCCGAATATCGCGTGACGGGTGTGATGACGTTCGCGATCGCGCGGGACGGCACGCTGTACGAAAGCGATCTCGGGGCGAACACTGTTGACGTTGCGAAGAAGATCAGCGGTCTCGATTCGAGCCGAGCGTGGCGCCGCGTCGAAGAGCAATGACGCTCTGTAGCCTGCGCCAAATCATCGCCATCGGACAATGGAGTCCGCATTTTGCCCGCGGCCGCCTCCGCCTTCGACACCCTCGCTCGCAGAAGCATCGGCAAAATATGTCTCCGCGTTCCCTCCGCATGCCAGCAGCGAGCAGGACCCGCACGACGGGTCCACGCATCGTCATGCCCGCCACTTACTTTGCCAGAAGAACGCCGTCGCTGAACTCTGACGTGGCACCACTCAATGCGCTTGTCGCCGTTGCCGTGAAGTACGCCGACGCGCTTCCATCGCCGAGCGGGTCGGTCGTGGGCACGTTGAATGCAAATACAGCCGTCCCATTGGCATCGGTCGTAACCTGCGCCGATCCCAAGAATCGCTCGCCCTCGACATTGCCGGCAGCGTTCGGGCCATGATTGGCGAAGAACTCGATCGTGAACGTCTGATTCGGCCGCGACGCTAAATTGCCGCGCAGAACAATGCCGGCAGCGCTCCACGACGAGTTCGGCGCCAGCACGGGAAAGTTTTGCATGCCGGGATTTTGGATCGTGTCGCAGTCGGGCAAGCCGTCGGCACAATTGCCGGCCAAGTCGTTGGGCGTGCGGCCATTCGACTGCACGTCGATACCGAGGAGCGTCGGACTGTTTGGGTCAGTCGTTCCACCCGCTGAGCCCGCGAGCGATAGCAGTGGATGTCCGTTGTCGTAGATCGAATTCTCGGTGATCGTGTATCGCGACCTCGCGTTCGGCCCGACACCCATGCGTCCGCCTTTGATGACGTTGTTGCGGATGACGCCGCTGCCGCTTGCCGTACTCGTGATGCCGAACGTCGAGCCGACAATCGTGTTCGCTTCGGCCAAAACATTGGTCGCTGAATTGAGCTGCATGCCGTCCGAGAAGCCGGTGAACGTGTTGTGGCGCAGCGTGATGTGGTCGTTGCCGTTGCCGGCGCATTCGATGCCTTGCGAGTACGGCGCGCTGTTGCCGCGATCGCGCAAGTCATACAGCGTGTTGTACTGATACGTCGTGAACGAGGTGCCGCGCGTGCATTCGAGTCCGTCACCCGTCTCGTAGATCAGGTTGTATTCGATCAGGTTGAAGATGCTGAGACCCGCCGTTGCGCTGCCGCCGGCGTCTTCTGCGTCGCCTGTCACTGCGATCCCCGCAGCGCCCGCCGTGTTGTGAATGACGTTGTGATGGACGTGATTGTCGTGCGCGCGCAGCAGCATGATCCCGGTACACACGTTGCGAATTTCGAGGCCCGAGATTTCCACGTCACCCGAATCGACGACGGAGAGCGCGGCGCCATTGAGATTGCGCGTGTTGATGCCGAATCCGCCGCCCGTTCCGGGACAGGACTGTTGATTGTTTCCATCGACGAAGTTGCCGCCGTCGATGATGACGTCGAGCGAATCATGCTGACCGACCTGCCGCTTCAGACCCACGACGGTG
>DASPYC010000025.1:0-3160 GCA_035636955.1 Casimicrobiaceae bacterium | reverse complement strand
GCGATACGCTCGGTTTGCGGGCCTTGCTTCCATCCGCACCAAACTCGGCAGCGACCGCTTCGAAGTCGGTCCCCGAGAGCCATCGCCCAAGGAATCGACTGTAGAAATTGAGCACTTCTGCCGGAACATCGCGCTGCCGCGATTGCATTGTGTTGAGCGGCGGTAACTTGCGACCCGGCCACTTTAGATCGAGCGGCTTGGGCCCGTCGGGCAGGCTGATGCCTTCGAGAAACGACACATCGCTCACGCCCTGCGCGGCAAACCAGTTTTTCTTTTCCGCTTTCGTCGATGCCGCGACAAAGCGCGAAAGCGCGGGACGAATGTCCTCCCAACTTCGCGCCGTGCGTTTGGCCCCTTCCAGCTCGGGATATTGCGCAAGAACCTCGTAGGTGGCCTTGGCCATCGACACCGTATCGGTCGGCCAATACATCGTCAGATCGGCCTTATGTGAATTCCAGCCGCCGCGCGTTTTCGGGTGTCCCCACGCGCGTGTCGCATCGCAAATGACAAACGGCTCCAACGGCTGCGGAATATCGGGAATTCCTTGATGCGCCCATGAATCCTGCAGAACGTGTAACGCCTCGCCGAGCTGATAGAGCCGATAACGCGCTTGCTCTGCTGGAACTTTCGTCGCCGCAAGCGCAAATTTTCTTGCGGCGTCACCGCCGGGCGTCACGACCCTCAGTTCAGGCGGACCAGGGACGTGTCCGGATGACGGGTAGTGAAACGCGCCGGCTCTTCGCGCACCCAGGTCGTCCTTTCCCAAACACGCGTACATCAAACCCAAATCGACGTACTGCACGTCGCCTGAATCGACGCGTTGATCGCCGGTCGCGATGATCGTCGCAGCTTGTGCATCAAAGCCCGCTTGCGAGGCGAGCCATTGCGTCAGGCCGAAATGGACATCGCTCTCGAATGCGGCCGAATGCGAGGTGAGCGCCACGAGCGCCATGAACAACAGCCCGCGAAATACCCTCATACGTCATTCAACGGCGTGGCCGCAGTGACCTGTCGATGAAACCATCTTCTTCCGCGAGTAGTACACTTTCCGCGTTGACCGATTGCACCATGAAGTTGCGCCCGACCATCAGGATCTCCGGCATCGGATTGAGCCTCGCAGCGCTCGCGCTGGGTCCTGCCGCGTTTGCCGAGGAGATTCGCATCAGCGGCAGCGATTGCGCGCCTGTCGTACGTCTCGTCGCGCGCGATGCGCGCTTGTCCGACGTGCTGAAGCGGCTGGCGCAGATGCTCGATTTCCAACTCAGCTTCGAATCGGAGAACGATCCGCTCGTCAGCATCAACGCGAACCGCGAGCCGAGCGAGCTGGTCGGCGTTCTTGCGCCCTCCGAAAATATCAGCCTGGCGCAAGCGCGAAATCCGCGTTGCCCGAATCGCGAGCGCATCGTCAAGGTATGGGTGCTCCCGAAAGGTCAGCGAAACATCGCGCGCATCGCGACGACGCGGCAAGCGACAGCGCCAAATGCGCCCGTTGAACAAGCACGAACGGCGCAAAACAACGGCGACTCGAGCGCGAGCGACGCCGACACCGCAACATTGCAGCCTGACGAGCAAGACCCCCAAAATCCCCATTAGCAGCCGGCCCCCACGCGGTAGGGTGGCGTCGGGGCAGCATGATTGCGCGAGTGTCATCGGAATCGAACGTGGTCGGCGCCGTATGATAGCGGCATGGTGAAACCGGCCCGTCAGAGGCCGGCGTGAGTGTGCGTTTAGGAGGGAATCATGCGATTGCTGGTCGTCGAGGACGATTTCGCCCTCTCGGAGGTGCTCGTCCACTCGTTGCAGCAAGTTGGATACGCCGTCGAAAGCATCGACGACGGAATGGCCGCCGATGCGTTGCTGCGGCACGAGCGGTTCGATCTAATCTTTCTCGACTTGGGTCTTCCTGGTCTCGATGGGCTTGACGTGCTTCGCCGTCTTCGGGCGCGAAGTTCTACCACGCCTGTGCTGATCCTCTCCGGGCGCGATGCCGATGACGAGCGCGTGCAGGGACTCGACAGCGGCGCCGATGACTATCTGGTGAAGCCGTTTTCCTTGAACGAGCTGGGGGCGCGCGTCCGCGCGCTCCTGCGGCGAAGCCGCAATGCCGATTCGCCGCGGCTCCGGCGCGCACGGCTGTCGTTCGACACCGTGTCGCATACCGTCACGATCGATGACGTGTCGGTCGATCTTTCCGCGCGCGAAGTCAGTCTTCTCGAAGCGCTGTTCGTGCATTTCGGGCAGATCGTCAGCAAGGAGCGGCTGCTCGAGCAGGTCTACGGATGCGAGGGTGACGTCGGCCTCAACACGATCGAGGTTTACATCCATCGACTGCGCAAGAAGGTCGCGGGCAGCAGCGTATCGCTTCGCACCGTCCATGGCCGTGGCTACGTGCTCGAAACGGAAGATGCGCATGGGCCGAATGTTCGCGCAAGCACCGGAGCGGTTATCGCCAGGACGTTGCCGGGCGCTTAACGCAGATCAAATCCCTCGGGAGCTCCGCCAGCCAATGCAATCGCGGCCATTTGCGCATAAGCGCGTTCGAGGTTGCGAACGAAGCGCGGCCTATCGAACAACGGCATTGTTTGCGGCGCGTGGCGGAGTTTGTCGCGCAAAACGACGCGGCGGACAGAATCGCGAGCGAGTTCGATCAACAGCTCCTCGTAGCCCAGCGGGGAGATTGCACTCAACTCCGCAAAACCGACGTTGGCAAGGTGACTCGTTGCGACCCTCGACGCGAACGTGTCGCCTGCAAGCGTTACAAGCGGACAGCCCATCCACAGCGCGTCGCGCGCCGCTGCATCGGACGTGCACGGGAAGGTGTCGATTGCGAGATCGGCGCGGCAATAGCGCGCGAGATGCCGGTCCAGTGACAGCCGCGGCGCGAAGACAAGACGTTGCGGATCGATGCGCAGTTGGGCCACGCGACGGCGCAACGACGACGTCGCGATCGCATTGTCGTCGAGGAGCCACAGCGCCGCGTCGGGCACTGCGGCGAGCACGCGGAGCCACAATGCGAACATCGGCGCGGTAATCTTGTACGCAGGATTGAAACAGCAAAGGACGACTGCTTCCGGAGGAAATCCATACGATGCTTGCGGAGGCGCCGCGGCTGACGGCGATCGCACAGGGGCACCGGATCGATAGCAATCGGGCAGACGAA
>DASPYC010000024.1:0-2625 GCA_035636955.1 Casimicrobiaceae bacterium | reverse complement strand
ATACGCATGCGCTTCGCTGTGGACTTGCGGTACGACGATGTGGCTGCCCTTGACGTGACGAACGTTGGCTTGCATCGGCTCGGTCGTTACGCTGTTCAGCACATCCTTGACCCACGGGCCGCCCGCGTTCACGAGCGCGCGCGCATGGACCTCTTCCGATTTGCCGTCATCGGTCACTACCGTCGCACGCCAAACGCCTTCCACACGACGCGCACGGGCAAGTCGGGTGCGCACACGGATGCGCGCGCCCAGCGCTTGAGCGTCGATGGCATTGGCGACAACGAGCCGCGCATCGTCGACGCGCGCGTCGGCGTAGACGAAGCCGCGGCGAAATCCGGGTTTGAGCCCGGCACCCCAGCGGCTGCCGGCAAGACGTACACCAAATGACCTCGGCAACGTCATCTTGCCGCCCAGGTGGTCGTAGAAAAACAGCCCGGCGCGAATCATCCACGCCGGCCGGAGATGCGGCTCGTGCGGCAGTACGAACGCCAGCGGCTCGACGAGATGCGGTGCCGAGCGCAGCAGCACTTCACGCTCCGCGAGCGCTTCGGCGACGAGCCGGAATTCGTAGTATTCGAGATAGCGGAGGCCGCCGTGGATCAGTTTCGTGCTCTGCGACGACGTATGCGCAGCAAGATCGTCCCGTTCGACCAGCAGCACCGACAAGCCGCGACCCGCGGCGTCGCGCGCAATGCCGGCGCCATTGATGCCGCCGCCGATCACTAACAGGTCGTAGGGCCGGTCGTCCATGCGATCTCGCGCGCCGGGATTCTACCGGATGCGTTACGATCTACGCCTACCTGAGGGTCTCACAATGTCGATGAACATCGTTCCCGAAATCGCCGCGCTCGACGTCGAGATGCGCGCGTGGCGCCACCATCTGCACGCGCATCCCGAAACGGCGTTCGAAGAAGTCGCAACCAGTGCCTTCGTCGTGGACAAGCTGCGCTCGTTCGGCCTCGAGGTTCACGCGGGGCTTGCGAAGACCGGTGTTGTGGGCGTCTTGCGCCGGGGCAACGGGCGGGATTCGATCGCGTTGCGCGCCGATCTCGACGCGTTGCACATCCACGAGCAATCCAGTATCGCCCATATTTCGCGCAATCCAGGGCGGATGCACGCCTGCGGCCACGATGGCCACACGACGATGTTGCTCGCCGCGGCGAAGGCGTTGAGCGTCCGGGACAATTTCGACGGCACGGCGTATTTCATTTTTCAGCCGGCCGAAGAGAACGAGGGCGGCGGCCGCGTCATGGTGGAGCAGGGCCTCTTCGAACGCTTTCCGGCACGCGCGGTATTCGGCATGCACAACTGGCCGCGGCTTCCGGCGGGCTCGTTCGCAATGCGTGCGGGGCCGCTGATGGGCGCGTACGACATTTTCGAAATCATCGCGACCGGCAAGGGTGCGCACGCCGCAATGGCGTACCAGGGCAAGGATCCGATGCTCTTTGCCGCGCACGCGATTCACGCGTTGCAGACGATCGTCTCGCGCAATCTTCATCCGCAGGATGCCGGCGTCGTCAGCATCACGCAGGTTCATGCAGGCGACACATGGAATGTGATTCCCGAGCAGATCATGTTGCGCGGCACTGTTCGAACGTTCAAAGGCGACGTGCAGGACTTGATCGAGCAGCGGATGCGCACGCTGGTCGACGGCATCGCGGCGATGTTCGAAATGACGGCGACGCTGCGCTACGAGCGGCGCTATCCCGCTACGGTCAACAGCGAACGCGAAACGGGTTATGCAGCCGAGGCTGCTGCTGCGGTTGTCGGCGCGCACAATGTCGACACGAATCCGACGCCTGAGATGGGCAGCGAAGATTTTGCGTTCATGCTGCAGGCGAAGCCCGGATGTTACGTCTGGCTAGGCGCCGGCAATGGTCCCGCGACGCCGAACATCCACAATCCTCACTACGACTTCAACGACGACGTGCTCGCGATCGGCGCGAGCTACTGGGTGACTCTCGCCGAGCAGCAGTTGACTGTGAAAAGAATGTGAAGATCATCTCGGTGTAGGACACTCACAGACGTACGTCCATGGTTCACCGTATAAAATAGCGTGGTCCGTTCGCGATCGTTCCGATGGCGCGAGACATCAGGTGCAGCACGCAAGACGGCAGCCTGCGCGCGCATGCATCGACGATATCAATTCCGATCGCTGCCAGGAGGAGTTTTCCTGAGAGCCTGTTTGCGACGCCATGCGCGGCGGCGGTGGATGACTGCTTCGCGGGCGGTAATCGTCAGCGTCGTCTCGCTCGCGATTGCTCCGGCTGCGCTCGCCAAAGCCGCGAATAATTTCGAAATCCGCACGCTGTCGACGCGGCCCGACACCGTGACCGGCAGCGATGTGCTGATTGCAGTCTCCGTGCCGCAAAATGTGCCGCGCCAGAAGGCGATCGTCTTCGCCAACGGCGCCAATATCACCTCGACGCTCCACTGGGACGAGAGCAAGCGCACGTTGACCGGTCTCGTCACGGGTCTTCACCTCGGCGCCAATGAAATCTCCGCCGACTCGAACGGCGATGGCAACGGCCCGCCGGCCGCGTCACTCGCGATCACGAACTATCCGATCACCGGTCCGGTCTTCTCCGGTCCGCACCAGGCTCCGTTCAAGTGCGAAACGATGAT
>DASPYC010000023.1:0-7084 GCA_035636955.1 Casimicrobiaceae bacterium | reverse complement strand
GCTGTCTGCAGAATGCCGACGTCGGGATTCGCTTCTGCGATCTGCACGAGTCGAGTAATGCACTCACCGGTCATCACGCTGTCGGCATCGAGCACGATCATGTAGCGATAGCGACGTCCCCAGCGGCGGCAGAAATCGGCGACGTTGCCGCTCTTCCGCTTGATGCGATGCGGTCGCCAGCGATAGAAGATGTTGCCGAAGCCGACTGCCCGGCAGAGGTCGAACCATCCACTGACCTCGGCGACCCGCGTATCGGGATCAGCCGAATCGGACAGCACGAAAAAGTCGAAGCGCTCGCCCTGTCCGGTACGATGCACCGACTCGTACGTCGCACGCACCCGCGCAAACACCCCGGAAACGTCCTCGTTGGCGATCGGCATGATGATCGCGGTGCGCGCGTCGGCCGGAATGGGGGCGGCGGCCTCGGCGGTGCCCGAGATCGCCCATCGGTCGCCGCCTTTGCCGACGACCAGATAGCCGGCGAGGGCCGTCCAGAAGCCGGCCGAGATCCACGCGAAGAGAATGGCGAAAAGAACGAGGATCGGAATCTCGAGCGGTTGCCGCCCATGATAGGGGAGAACGGCCATCATCAGATCGGTCGCGATATAGGTCTGGCCGAGGATGAGCGCGATGAGCAGTGTGCGGCGCAAGAATCCCACGCTGCGCCAGTCCCGTCTTTCAGGCGGCGAATCCGGTACGGTGCGTCGCTCGTGGCGAGAGCGCCGCCAGCGCTCGCGCCAACCACGGAGCCAGTGCAGGGGCGCCATCGATGTTCGCGCGAGCGCCGGCGCGGCCGGTAGCCGGCCTCTCGCCGGCGCCGGGGGAAGCACGTGGAGGTCCGCCGCGAGCGCCACCCGCGCCGTGATGGACGCGTGCGCCGGGTTGTCGGCGTCCACGTCTTCATCGGCCAGTGCTGCGTGCAACGCTGCGAACATCGCCGCTTTATCGCACTTGTCGGCCGCGCGCAAGCGAATGCGCGAAACAAGCGCAGCACGCGCCGCGCCCCTGACGCCGAGGGCGTCGAGATAGCGCTCCACGACGTCCACCGGGGCGTCGTGCGAGCTCAATTCGGGGGCAATAGATAGCTCCACGTCTCTGAAATGGCGCCAGTGTCGGGTCCACGCAAGAAGGCGCGCAACTCTACAGGTTTGGATTCGTCCATGCGTTTTACGCGCAACGCAAGACGGTAGCCGTTGATAACCGGGTTAGGATAGGCGATCGCCTCGCGCACCTCGGCATTCTGACCGGTCACCACCGGCTCTACCTTGGCGTCGACGCTCAACTTCATGAATGCCGGACCTTCAAAGTCGATGACGAAGTCTATGCTGTCATCCGTGCTCTTGCGATAAGCGTGCCCGCGACGCGTCTGCGTGGCCCACGATTGCGGCGGGCGCACCGCATTATCCATTTGCCACAACAAGCGGTAATCGAACGCGAGCATTTGGCGTGGCGGCGGCAGGGCGTCAGGCACCCAGTATGCAACGATGTTGTCATTGGTTTCATCCGGACTCGGGATCTGCACGAGCTCGACACGGCCGGCGCCCCATTGCCCAATCGGTTGCACCCATACACTGGGACGCTTGTCGAAGCGAGACTCGAGGTCCTCGTAGTGTGAAAACCGGCGGTCGCGCTGTTGCATCCCGAATCCGAACGGATTGACCAGGGCGAACGACGATACCAACAAGCGCTTCGGGTTTACCACCGGCCGCCAGATCCATTCGCCGGTGCCGGAGTGGACTGACAGGCCGTCGGAATCGTGAACCTCCGGTCGAAAGTCTGTGCCCGTCGTATTCGGCTGATTCTCGCCGAAAAAGTACATCGATGTGAGCGGCGCGAGGCCGAGTTTCGTAACTTGCTCCCGAAGAAAGATGCGTGTGCTTACTTCCATGATCGTATCGATGCCGGGCTTCAGTACGAATCGGTACGCGCCCGTAACGCGGCGCGAGTCCAGCAACGCGTAGATCGTCAGCTGCGAAGCATTGGTATTGGGGCGTTCGATCCAGAATTCAGTGAACGCAGGAAATTCTTCGCCCGACGCGAGCGCCGTATCGACGGCGAGACCCCGCGCCGAGATGCCATACATCTGTTGCTTTCCCAGCGCCCGAAAATAGCTGGCGCCAAGAAAGGTCAGCACCTCGTCCTTGTAACCGGGCGCGTTGAGCGCGTAATGAACGCGAAAGCCTGCGAAGCCCGGCGCGCGCAGCTTCGTCAGATCGATGCTGTTCTTGCCGTAGTCGAACTGGTTGCTGGAAAACGGAATGTCGCGCACGCCCGTTGGCGTGACCTCGTGGATGCGCACCGCCCGCTGGTAGTGAAAGCCAGGGTGGAAGAACATCAGCTCGAACGGTAGCTTGGCGTCGCGCCACAGCGCCCGGTCAGGACGAAAGCGGATGTCGCGATACTGGTCGTAATCGAGGTCGAGTAATTCCTTCGACAATTCGCTGTCGGCGACGCGTTGCGCCGTACCGGATAGCGTGCGCGCCTGGGCGATGACGTCGTCGAAGCCGAAAGCGGCGACGTGCCCAGGAACCGCAGCAATGAACAGGCACAGCGCTAGAGGAAAGTGCTTCGCGACGGCAATCATCAGATAGGGTTCTAAAGCGGCAAAAGCAGTCAATCTTGCACCATCATGGTAGCCGACTTGCGCCCCGCGGGCAGTGCAGTCGAAGTAGGCCGGCGTCCGATTACACTGTAGGAAATCTTGATGCGTTTCGCGTACTACGATCGACTTTCCCCTGCGCGCAAGCGGATCTACCGAAAAAGTGACGCAATTGAAACGATTGGGTTGCCGCCCGACGTAGCGGCCGGCCTCTTGGTCGCGCAAATACGCGCCGCGCTGCTGGGGGAGGGCCGCGCCGATGCTCAGTCCGCGTGCCAGCTTCTCATCGACGCGCTGGCGGACGGCTACAAAGTCCCGCCGATACGCGTGCGAGTGCTCGCGCAGCGTCCTTCGGGCGACTACGGCGAACTCCACGGCCTCTACGAACCCGAGGAGGGACGAACGAAAGCGCGCATCACCGTCTGGATGCGCACCGCGCAGCGGCGGCAAGTTGTCGCGTTCAAGACGTTTCTCCGTACCCTTGTTCATGAGCTTTGCCATCACCTCGACTACGAGCTGTTTACGCTCGAGGAGACGTTTCATACCGAGGGCTTCTACAAGCGGGAATCGGGGCTTTCCAACGCGCTGCTGGCCGCCGAAGCGTCGATGGCTGCTGCGTAGAATCGGGTACAATTATCGAGCCATACGTTCCGAGGAGCGTTGCAACCCGCGGCAGTGCAAACTGCTCGCCGGGCCAGGCTCGGGACGGGCTTCACGCCACCATTGCAACCGCGCTCGTTGAACCGCGAATCGCGGGGCGACGGGTAGGCAAACCATCCCAAGTCCAGCGAGTCGCTCGATACGAACGGGAGTGACACGATGAATGCAGTGACTGAGAAAACCGAATTCGCGGACTTCAGCGTCGCGGACCTCGAGCTCGCCGATTGGGGCCGGAAGGAAATCGCCATCGCCGAAACGGAGATGCCCGGGCTGATGGCGATCCGCGACGAATTTGCGCCGATGGCACCGCTTCGCGGTGCGCGCATCGCCGGCAGCTTGCACATGACGATCCAGACGGCGGTGCTGATCGAAACGCTGCAGGCGCTCGGTGCCGAAGTCCGCTGGGCGTCGTGCAACATCTATTCGACGCAGGACCACGCCGCCGCGGCGATCGCCGAGCGCGGCACGCCGGTATTCGCGTACAAGGGCGAGACGCTGCAGGAATATTGGGATTTCACGCATCGCATTTTTGAATGGGGCGCCGACGCGCGTGCGAGAACACCCAACATGATCCTCGACGACGGCGGCGACGCGACGCTGCTCGTGCATCTGGGCACGCAGGCGGAAAAGGATCGCGCCGTGATCTCGCATCCTTCGAACGAAGAGGAATTCGCGCTGTTTGCGGCGATCGCCAAGCGGCTCGCCATGGATCCGCATTTCTATTCGCGGATCAAGGGCAACATCAAGGGCGTCACCGAGGAAACGACGACCGGTGTCAAGCGCCTGTATCAAATGCACAAGGAGGGTCGACTCGGTTTTCCGGCGATCAATGTCAACGATTCCGTGACGAAATCCAAGTTCGACAATCTGTATGGCTGTCGTGAATCGCTGGTCGACGGTATCAAGCGCGCCACCGATGTGATGATCGCCGGCAAGGTCGCGCTGGTGTGCGGATACGGCGACGTCGGCAAGGGTTCAGCGCAGGCGTTGCGGGCATTGCACGCGCAGGTATGGATCGCGGAGATCGATCCGATCTGCGCATTGCAAGCGGCGATGGAAGGCTATCGCGTCGTCACGACGGATTACGCGTGCGACAAGGCGGACATCATCGTGACCGCGACCGGCAATATCGACGTCATCACCCACGATCACATGAAGCGGATGAAGAATCAGGCGATCGTGTGCAACATCGGCCACTTCGACAACGAGATCGACGTCGCGTCGCTGAAGAAGTACAGGTGGGACAACATCAAGCCGCAGGTCGACCACATCATCTTCCCCGACGGCAAGCGCATCATCCTCCTTGCCGAAGGCCGGCTCGTGAACCTCGGCTGCGGCACCGGCCATCCGTCGTTCGTGATGAGCTCGTCGTTCACGAACCAGGTGATGGCGCAGATCGAGCTGTGGGCCGACGCCAAAGAAGGAACCGGCAAGTATCCGATCGGCGTTTATGTGCTGCCGAAGCATCTCGACGAAAAAGTCGCCCGGCTGCAATTGTCGAAGCTCGGCGCGATGCTGACGGAGCTCTCCGACAAGCAGGCGCGCTACATTGGCGTCAGTAAGGACGGCCCCTACAAACCCGACAGCTATCGTTACTGAGCATTCTCGGGAATTCTCATGCGCATAGCGGTCATGGGTGCCGGTGGCGTCGGCGGGTTTTTCGGCACCAAGCTCGCGCTGGCGGGAAACGACGTCACATTCATCGCCCGTGGCCGGCATCTGGATGCGATTCGCTCGAATGGCCTTCGCGTCGAGAGCGCGACGGGTGCAATGCATGTCGCGAAGGCCCGCGCGATCGATAATGTTGCCAGTGGGTCGCCCGTCGATGTCGTGATGTTCTGCGTCAAGCTGTGGGATGTCGAAAGCGCTGCGCAGCAGATAGCACCGTTGCTCGTCGACGGCGGCACCGTCATTCCGTTTCAAAATGGCCTCGACAGCTCGGAAATATTGAATCGCGTCGTCGGGCCTGAACGCGTGCTGGGCGGCGTTGCTTACATCGCCGCGACAATTCGCGAGCCGGGCGTAATCGCGCATACCGGGACGATGGCAAGGCTTCGCGTCGGTGCGTTTCCCGGCGGTCCGATGACGCGCGCAAATGAATTTGCGGCGGCTTGTCGCGACGCGAAAATCGACGTCGAGCTTTCGTCCGACATTCGCCGCGCGCTGTGGGAAAAATTCTGCTTTCTGGCCGCGTTTGCCGGCTGCACTTGTGCGGCACGCCAGCCCATCGGTATCGTTCGCGCCGATCCCGACCTGCGCGCGACGTTCGAAGGTGCCGTGCAGGAAGCGTGGAGCGTTGCGCGCGCGCAGGGCGTCGCGCTCGCGGACGATTACGTGAAGGGAACATTGACGGCGATCGATTCGCTGCCGGCAGAGATGAAGGCATCGATGCTGCACGATCTGGAAGCGGGTCGAAGGCTCGAAGCACCATGGCTCTCTGGAGCCGTCGTCCGGATGGCGGCGCAAGCGAGAATGGATGCGCCGATCAGCCGCGCGCTGTATGCCGCGGTTAAGCCGTATCTGAATGGCGCCGCGCGCTAGCACTGCAGGAGGAGCTTGACGATGCGCTTGTTGCTGCACTGGCTTGCCAATGCGCTCGCGTTGCTTGCGCTGCCTTACATTTTCACGTCGATCACCGTCGACTCGTTTGTGACGGCGCTGATCGTGGCGCTCGTGCTCGGTCTCATCAACACGCTGATCCGCCCGTTGCTGATCCTGCTGACGCTCCCCGTTACGATACTAACGCTCGGGCTTTTCATTTTTGTCATCAATGGGCTCTTGTTCTGGGCGGTTGGATCATTCGTTCCGGGATTTCATGTCGGCGGCTTTTGGCCTGCCGTGTTCGGCGCGATCGTGTACAGCATCATTTCCTGGCTACTCTCGGCTCTGATTCCCGAGAGGGAATGACGAACGCGCGCCGATGAGGAATCGAACCGGAATCTTCAGCGTCGAATTTTTTCCTCCGAAGACGGTGGAGGGCGTAGAGAAGCTGCGCACGGCGCGACGATCAATTGCGGAGCTCAAGCCGGCGTTTTGCTCGGTTACTTTCGGCGCGGGCGGATCGACGCGCGAAGGTACGCTGGAGACCGTTCTCGAGATTCGCAACGAGGGCCTCGCTGCAACCCCGCACATTTCGTGTATCGGCACCAGCACGCAAGGTGTTCGCGATGTGCTCGCGCGCTACAAGGAGCACGGCATTCGGCATCTGGTCGCATTGCGCGGCGACTTGCCCTCCGGCGCTGTCGACGCGGGCGATTTCCGTTACGCGAGCGAGCTGGTCGCGTTCATCCGGCGCGAAACCGGCGATTGGTTCCACATCGACGTGGCGGCTTATCCCGAATATCACCCGCAGGCGCGCAGTCCGCAGGAAGATCTCGCGAACTTCCAGCGCAAGGTGGCGGCGGGAGCCAACTCGGCGATTACCCAATATTTTTTCAACGCCGACGCTTATTGGAGCTTCGTCGAAGCTTGCGTTGCGGTTGGCATCGCGATTCCTATCGTGCCGGGCATCATGCCGATTTCGAGCTATACGAAGCTCGCGCGTTTTTCGGATGCCTGCGGCGCGGAGATCCCGCGGTGGATTCGGCGCAAGCTCGAAAGTTACGGCGACGATGTCGAATCGATTCGCGCGTTCGGCATCGACGTCGTGTCAAGGCTTTGCGAAGATCTGCTGGAAGCCGGCGCGCCCGGCATCCACTTCTATACCTTGAATCAGGCGACGTTGACCATGACGATCTGGCGGCGCGTCGGGATGTGATGGCCGCACCGATTCGATGGCCAATACGCCCGGTTTCGTCGAACATATTCTCGAGCTCGCTTCGCCTG
>DASPYC010000022.1:0-2555 GCA_035636955.1 Casimicrobiaceae bacterium | reverse complement strand
ATTCCCTCCAGACTCAAGCGCCGGGCCATCTACACCGCCGGCTTTTCAATGCGGGTTTACCGAGTACGGCGCCGTCATTGCCCCTTGACGCCTGCACGTTTGACGATATCGCCTTTGATGGCGTAGTCGGCTGCAAGGATTCGCGCGAAGTCGGCGCCGTTGCGATACACCGGTTCCTGACTCGCCTGTCGCACTGCTTTCTGAAACCGTTCGTCGGCAACGATCTTCGCGCATGCCGAATCGACTTTCTTCGCGATGTCGGCGGGCAACCCCTTCGGCGCAAACAATCCGCCGAATGCCGAGCTCACGACGGGATAACCAAGCTCCTTCACCGTCGGCGTATCGGGGATCTCGCCCTGCCTCGCCTCCGCAAACGTTGCGAGAGCACGAAAGCCTTGCGCCTTCGCGCCGCCCACGTTGAGCATCGCGCTGTCGATTTCGCCGCCTCGCAGCGCAATGATCGCCTGTGGATCGCCGCGAAACGGCACGCCGAGCATGTCGATCTTCGCAACGATCGCTAGTTGACTGATCGCAAGATGCGGCGCGGTGGCGATGCCACCGAAACCGTACGTCAATTTTCCCGGCTGCGCCTTTGCCGCCGCGACGAGATCGCCCAAGCTCTTGTAAGGACTGTCCGCGCGGACGGCCAAAACGTATTGCACCGCGAATAACTGGCACACGGGTACGAGGTCGTCGTGCTTGTACGGCAGACTCGGGATGACTTGAGGCTGCACGGTAATCGGGCCGTTCGGCGTGAACGCAAACGTGTAGCCGTCCGGCTTGGCAGCCGCCACCGCTGCCGCGCCGATCGTGCCCGCTGCACCGTCGCGAGGAATGACCACGACCGGCTGATGGAGCATTTCGCTCCAAAGCTCAGCGAATGGTCGCGCGATCACGTCCACACCCCCGCCGGCAGGAAAGGGAACGATGAGCTGCACCGGGCGCTCTGGCCACGCGGACTGTGCGCCCACCGTTACGCTTACCACAAGCGCGACAATGATGAGCGATAGCCGTGAAACGCAGACATTCGCATTGATTTCTCCCGTTGCATTTTCTATTCGAGTATTGACGACAACTTCGCCCTGTCGATTGCTATGCCGAGGCCGGGACCGCGCGGGATCTCGCTCGTCCCCGATCGCGGGTCTGGCAAGTCGCCTTCGACGATGTCGAAGAACAACGGGGTCTCGCCATATTGGAATTCGAGAAATGGAAACTCGGCGAGAAGCGAACTGATGTGAACGCTATGCAAGTGCGCGATCGGACCGGTCGGATTGTGCGGAGAGCACATCACGTCGCGCTTGGCCGCGGCATCGCCAATGCGCAGCATTTCGACAAGGCCGCCCGCATATTTCACATCCGGCATCACAACGTCGTACACGCCCGCTTCGAGAAACGATTCGAACGCGGCGACGCTGGTGATCAATTCGCAACCTGCCAGGCGCACGCCGATGTCGTTCGCGCGCGATCGCAGCCTTCGCAGCGCCGGGAACATCGCCGGCTCCTCGGCCAGCGGACATTCGAACCAATAAAGGCGGCAGGGTTCGAGCTCGCGAAGCACATCGCCAGCTGACGCTTCGGTGAGCCGCCAATGGCAATCGACGAGCAAGCGTCGCTCGCGACCGATGGCCGCACGCACCGCGGCCACGCGCTCCATCCCGGCGGCGAGCAGCTCCTTGCCGACAGGCGTCGCGCCGTTATCCGCGGTGACGTCGTCGAACGGCGCGATCTTGACTGCATCGAAACCGGCGTTCGTCGCTTCGCGGGCACGCTCGGCGAATCCCGACGGACTTCGGTCCAGCGTTCCGCGATTGATGTTGGCATAAAGCTCAATCGTGTTTCGGCAGCGCCGCCCGAGCGCATCGGCGAGCGTCTTGGCACTACGCTGCGCCGAAATGTCCCAGAGCGCCTGGTCTATAGCGCTCGCTGTTGCCGCTTCCGACGTACTGGCAGCGACGCAAGGCCCACTCGAAGGATGTGGCGCCTGTCCGACGAGCGACGCCTTCATCCGCGCGGCGTGCGCGTGCACAGCGGCATGCTCACCCGGCAATGTCGCTTCGCCCCAACCACAAAAACCATCGCCGTCGATGGCGCGGATAAAAGTCCACACAGTCTTTTTCGAGATGCGCGCCGAAAAGACCTCGATATCGACGAGCGGCGACATTCGTCACGCGACCGCGCTCGATGCAACAGCGTCCTTGGCGAGCATCCGGCCAATCAGCTCCTGCTTGGCTTTGGCAGCGTGCGCCATCGCGAGCGATGCAGCGACGTCGGCGTCGTGCGCCGCGAGTGCGGCGATGATGTGACGATGATCGGATATCACGCCACCGCCAAACGTGTTGTTCGGGAGGATCGTGCGCGGCTCGAAGAGCACATAGGGGCTCGGTTGAATGACAAGAATTCGCGCGGCTGCAGGGACGAACCGGGCGATCACGCTCTCGGCAGGTCGCGCGGCGGGCTGAGCACGAAGATCCACGCCGCGGTCGATGGCCGTGGCCGCCCGCTGGTCATCCTGCTCACCCCGGGCCAGGCCGGCGATGCTCCGATGATGCTGCCAC
>DASPYC010000021.1:0-2747 GCA_035636955.1 Casimicrobiaceae bacterium | reverse complement strand
GAGGTTATCGCCCGGTCGGATTGCACCGTATAGATCAGGCGACGGATTGCCGACGACGAAGAACACCGTCCGCGTCTTGAGATCGACCGCGGGTGTCATCCATACGCCGCCGCCAAGCGTCTGATAGAACGAGCTGTCCTTCGCGTAAGCAGCCTTCTCCGCATCGATATTCCGGTGCATGTCGCGACCGGTTAGGTCGTTCTTCGCCCATACGCCTTCGGTCTTTTCGGGGATCGTATAGAACGTCCACAAGAGGTTGCCATCCTTACCGTCGTACGCCTTCACGAAGCCCCGGATGCCGTACTCGCCGCCGTTCGTGCCGATCAGCACCTTGCCGTCGACGACGGCCGGCGCCATCGTTTCCGAATAGCCCTTGTCGGGATCGGCGATCTGCTTCTCCCAGAGGACCTTGCCGGTCTTGGCGTCGAGTGCGACGAGTTTCGCGTCAAGCGTCCCCATGTACAGCGTGTCGCCCGACACGGCGACGCCGCGATTGTTGGGGCCGCAGCAGAACGTCGTGATCGGTCCCATCTTGTGCTTGTAATGCCAGAACTCCTCCCCCGTTGTCGCGTCGATCGCGTAGACGTGGTTGAACGACGTCGTCAGGAACATCACGCCGTTGATGACGATCGGCGCGGTTTCCATCGATTCCAGCACCGCGGTCTGGAACACGAACTTCGGCGTGAGCTTGCCGACGTTCGCCGCAGTGATTTGCGCGCCCGGGTAGTAGCGTGTGTTCTCGTAGTTGCCGTTCGGATGGATCCAGTTCTTCGCGTCGCCGCCTGCCTTCTCGAGCATCGCCGGCGTTATCGATACGAGTTTGCTCGACATCGGCTTCGCGCTAGTCGTCGCCGCACCGCCTGTCTCTTGCGCATTGACATCGGCGATGCCCAATGCGAGCGCGACTGCGGCGCCAGCGATCGTGATTCGGTGGTTCATTACACCCTCCACTGAAATTTTTACGGACGTTTCACTTCGCGGTTAAGAGCGCGAAGCTCCCCAAGGCCATGATGCAGCATGGTTTATAGTCAGTTTTGGCGCGCGTTGCAATCTACAGGTCGCTGCCGCGCGCGACCGCGTCGCAAGGATACAGAGGAAGCCGATGATTTCACGCACGTTTAGGAAAGAATTTGCCATCAATAACCGACGCCAGTGCGCTCTATTGCACCGCAGCAACCCATTCGTGTTTCGCGTCGTTATATCGATTCTCGCGGTACTCGTAGCAGTCGCGGCGACCTCCGTTCAAGCGTCCGACGATGATTTGCCGCTGAATGCGAAGCTGCTCGTCGCGGCGCGCAATGCCGATGGACCGGCGATAGCTCGTGCATTGCAGCAAGGCGCCGCCGTCAATTCACGCAATCGTCTAGGCGAAAGCGCGCTCATCGTCGTTCTCAAGAAGGACCGCGTGGACTTGGCGCGCGCGCTGCTCGACGCGGGCGCCGACGTCAATCAACCGGCCCTCAATGGCGTGACGCCGCTGATGACGGCCGCCTACGGCGGTCACACGGAAATCGCCAGCACGCTCGTAGCCAAGGGCGCCGATATTGCCGTCGTCGACCGGTTAAAGAAGAACGCGATCATCTATGCGGCGGGCGAAGGCCGCACCGATATTGTCAAGCTGCTGCTCGACAAAGGTGTCGATCCCAATGCCGTTTATGCGAACGATCTCACCGCGTTGATGTGGGCCGCCGGCTACGGCCGAACGGAAACCGTGAAGATGCTGCTCGCGGCCGGCGCGAAAATCAACCTTGAAGACAATCGCGGCAAGACGGCGCTCGATATCGCGCGCGAGGCGAAGCACGAGGAAACGGCACGCCTATTGGCGCAGATTGCCGAGCGACCGTAGCGCTATCGGGTCTGCGGCGGCGGCGCGAGCCTCGCGCTCGAGGGCTCGCGCCTTGAAGCACGACGAAAGGCCATTCGCGCCATGACGTGCTGCCCCGCGAGCTCGTGCTTGAGCGCCCCCGCGATATGCAGCGCGGTCGATGCGACCAATATCCAGCTCGTCGCCCAATGCACGGTGCTCATCAGATCCTTGATCGCGGCGTTTTGCGTGCCCCAAGACGGCAGCATGACGCCGAACCACTTGATCGGATAACCGCTGAACACCGATCCGAGATAACCCGACAGCGGCAACACCAGCATTGCGATGTAGAGAATCGCGTGGTTGGTCTTGGCGGCTCGCGTTTGCCAACGTGCGACGCCGAGCATCGGCGGCGGCGGATTCAACAACCGCCAGCCAAGCCGCACGAGAAGCAAGGCAAAGAGCACGAGCCCGAACGACTTGTGAATGTTGAACTGATCGGCGCGAAACCCGGGCGGCTGTTTTGGAATCTCCTGCATCAACCAGCCCTGCGCGACTTCGACCAGAAGCAGCGCGGCGATCAACCAATGCAGAATCACCGCGGTGCGGGTGTAACGGTCAGATGGCGACATCGATGCTTGCACCTATGAACCAATTGCGCCCCGGCGCCGGCTCGAAGAACCGTCCGTTGGTGTCGCCGACGATCACCGATCCGGCGTAGCGGCGATCGAATACGTTGTTGACACGCACGAATTCCGTGAACGTCGCGCGACCCGCGCGTTGCGCCAAACCAGCGCGAACATTGGTCAGCGTGTAAGCGGGCGCGGCATCGGTGTTGCGGTCGTTGACGTACAGCTTTCCGACATATTGCACTTCAACGCCCGTGTTGAAGCCGCCCCAGCGGCCCGGCGTCCACGTCAGCTCGCCATATGCCTGCTGCGGC
>DASPYC010000020.1:0-9730 GCA_035636955.1 Casimicrobiaceae bacterium | reverse complement strand
CCGAAGCCGCGCTGCACCAGGAAATCCTGATAGTCCTTGCTGTCGTAGGCCTTTTTGATTGCCGCAACGAGACGCGTCTCAATGTCCTTCGGCAATCCCTTCGGTGTCGCGAGGCCACGCCATGCGGCCGTCGTCCAGTTGCTGCCCGTGGCCTGCTTGATCGTGGGCAAGTTGGGATACAACGCCGGCGCCTTGTCGTCGAAAATCGCCAGTGAGCGAACCTTGCCGGCATCGATCAACCCGCGCGCTTCGGGAATCGAGCACGGCACGATATCGACGCCACCCGCAACAAGATCCTGCAATCCAGGCGCGGCACCGTTCGACGGCACCCACGGCACTGCCTTCGGATCGATCTTCAGATCACTCAGCAAACCGGCCAGCGCGAGCTGCCAAATGCCCCCCTGCCCGGTACCGGACGCTTTCAGCTTGCCGGGGTTAGCACGTACGGCATCGAGTACGTCCTTTACGGTCTTGTACGACGAGTCCGCGCGAACCTGAAATCCCGCAGGGTCGGCATTCACCAGCGCGAGCGGCGTGTATGACGCCGGTCCAAGCTCGGTCAAGCCTTGCCAATGCATCATCGTGATTTCGACGGTGATCATGCCGATCGTGTAACCGTCCGGCGGCGCCTGCGCGATCGCGCTATGACCGACAACGCCGTTGCCGCCCGTTCGATTCACAACATTGACGGGCTGACCCAATTCCTTTTCGAGGTACGCGCCGAAGAACCGCGCGACAGCGTCGGTTCCTCCGCCCGCGCCCCAGGGCACGATCAGTGTAATCGGGCGCTCGGGATAGGCCGCGAACGCAGGTCCGACAATCAATGCAACGGCGAGCGCGGCGACCGCGCGCAACCAGCGTTTCATGGATTCCTCCTAGCGAATAAATGCGCTGCTCCCAACGCGACATTGATGCAAGCCCGCGTCCGGCGGCGACGGGCGCGACGTTAGCAGCGCGACGTCAACCGGTCAAGTGGCCAGACCAGTACAGACGGCCATTCACGTAGTCGGCGAGCGATGCCGTCAGCGTGCGCAAGTCGGCTTCGAGCTTCGCAAAACCCGCGTGAGGTGCGAGCGTCCTCTCATTCATGTAGAGCGTTCGCTTGATTTCGATTTGAACGCTATGCCGTCGCTCGTGCGGACGCCCGTATTGACGGACGATCTCGACGCCTTTGTAGGGATCGTTGATTGCGACCGAGTAACCCATTGCGGCGATGCTTTCGGCAACGAAACGCGTGAACGGCTGCTCGCACGTCGTGCCATCGCGATCGCCGATGACGAAATCGCAGCGCTCGCGGCCCGGATCGTCCGCGTTGACATCGCCGACCGCCGGCATCGAATGACAATCGACATGCCAAACCGCACCGAACGCACGATGTCGTGCATCGAGAACCTTAGCGAGCTCCGCGTGATAAGGCACGTAGTAGCTCTCGATCCGCGCGCGAATCTCCGCCGCCGAAAGCTTGCGCGCATAAAGCGGAACGCCGCCCGACACGATGCGCCATACGAGACCGATTCCCTGGCTCGTCTTGCGCGTCAGAATCACCGGCTCATCCCACGCATCGGCAATGAGCGCGGGATCGATATCGGCGAGACTGCGATTGGGATCGATGTATGACCGCGGAAACAACGCCTCGACGAGCGTCGCACCAACTGCTGCGGCATGCGCCCACAGCGTGCCGATGTGCGCGTCTTCCGCTTGACGCACGACATCGCGTGCGGGCTGGTGGTCGAAATCCGCGGGATAGATTTCCCCTGAATGCGGAGAATCGAAAACGAGTGGGATCGGCGCGATCTCGGGATCGTGTCGCCGCCATATGCCTTCGAGCGATTTCATCGGGCCTCGGTGTTCGACACTGTATTCAGATGGCACGCCGACCACTGACGCGTCGACACCTCGATCAGCGCGGGGGTTTTTGCGCTGCAGACCGGCATCGCATATGGACAACGCGGATGAAAATGACATCCCGACGGTGGATGCAGCGGCGACGGAATTTCGCCGACCACCGGCGCGAACTGGCGCTTCTTCGGCTCGACGCGGCCAATCTCGGCGAGCAAGGCTTTCGTATAGGGATGATTCGGCTGATTGAAGAGCTTCGCTGCCGGCGCGCTCTCGACGACACGCCCGAGGTACATGACGACCACGCGATCGGCGATGTACTGCACGACGCCAAGGTCATGGCTGATGAACAAATACGTGAGATTGAGCGCGGCCTTCAAATCCAGAAATAGATTGAGCACTTGCGCCTGGATCGATACGTCGAGCGCGGCGACCGATTCATCGCAGACGATGAACTCCGGCTTGACTGCGAGCGTGCGCGCGATACCGATCCGCGCACGCTGACCGCCCGAAAATTGATGCGGATAGCGGCGCATCAACGTCGGGTCGAGGCCGACTTTGTTGAGCATCAGGCCGACGTATTCGACCTGCTGCTTCGCCGAGATCAAGCGATGAACGACCGGCGCCTCGCCCACGATGTCGACGACGCGCATGCGCGGATTGAGCGACGCGTAAGGATCCTGGAAGATCATTTGCATCTTGAGTTGCGCGCGCCGCGCGGAGGCGGGGCTCATCCGCTCGACGGGTTCGCCGCGCCAGAGCCGTTGGCCTTGCGAGGGCTCCAGCAGTCCGACGGCAAGACGCCCGAGAGTCGATTTGCCGCAACCGGACTCACCGACCAGCCCCACAACTTCTCCTTCGGCGATGCGCAGATCGACGTTATCGACAGCGTGGACGACTTCCTCGGCAATTGCCGCGCCGAATGCATTGCCAATCCGGGCCGCGACATCGAGCGGCTTTACGAAGCGCTTCGACACACCGTGGAGCTCGATCAGCGCAGGTTGCGCGCCAGTGATGGTGCGCGGCGCAATCACGGAGGGTGCGGCCGAACTCATGCCAACGGGTGATGACAGCGAACCGATTGACCCGGCGGCAACGAGCGCATCAGCGGCGTCCTGACGCAATCGGATTGCGCGGACGAACAACGCTCGCGGAACGGACATCCCGGCGGCAGATCGAGCAGCGAAGGCGTCATGCCCGGAATCTGCTTCAGTCGCGCACCACGCGCGTTGTTGGCCGGCACCGAATCGAGCAACCCGCGCGTGTACGGATGGCACGGCCGCCCCAGCACTTGCTCGGCAGTGCCCTGCTCGACGATGCGGCCCGCGTACATCACGCTGACGTGGTCGGCGAGCCCGGCGACGACGGAGAGATCGTGCGTGATCCAGATCACCGCGGTGCCCGTCTCGCGCGTCAGCTTTTGCATTTCATAGAGGATTTGCCCCTGGATCGTTACGTCGAGCGCCGTCGTCGGTTCGTCGGCGATGATCAAGTCGGGCTGGTTCAATAACGCGATGGCGATCGCGACCCGCTGACGCATACCGCCGGAAAATTGATGCGGATACGCCGACAACCGCTCTTCGGCCGATGGAATGCCAACCTTCGAGAGCGCCGCAGCGGCCATCGCACGCGCATCGTCTCGGCTGACTTTTCGGTGTGCAACGATCGCTTCAATCATCTGTGTCTCGATGCGCAGCACCGGATTCAACGTCATCATCGGGTCCTGAAAAATCATCGCAACACGATTGCCCCGCATTTGACGCAGCTCGTCCGGCGAAAGCTGCATGAGATCGATGCCGTCGAGAAGAATGCGACCGCCGACGACACGTCCGGGAGGATCGATCAATCCCATGATCGAATAACCGGTCATCGACTTGCCCGAGCCGGATTCGCCGACTAGTCCCATGACTTCGCCGCGATTGACGATGAACGACACGTCGTCGACGGCTTTCACAACACCCGCCTTCGTGAAGAAATGCGTGCGCAAGCCCTCGACGAACAGTACGGGCTCAGTCACTTCTGTACCCCCACGCTTGCGGCCTCAGTGGCCAATGCGGCCGCTGCGCTGCCCCCAGAGGGGGAGTAATTCGCGCCTTGGGACGGCCCGGCGGCGCTCACTTCTGTAACCGCGGATTCATCACATCGCGTAGCTGATCGGCGACGAGATTGATGCTGACGATCGTCACGAGCAGCGCGACGCCCGGGAAAAAGCTGATCCAATATTTTCCCGACAACAAATATTGATAGCCGTTGGCGATCAGAAGGCCAAGCGATGGCTCCGTGATCGGCAAGCCGAGACCGAGAAACGAAAGGGTCGCCTCGAGCGCGATCGCTGCGGCGACCTGCACCGTCGCGACGACGATCATCGGCGGCAAGCAGTTGGGCAGAAGGTGCTTGAACACGATGCGGGAAGGCGGCAATGCAAGACAGCGTGCCGCTTCCATGTATTCCTTGCGCTTCTCGACCAACGCGGCACTGCGGACGGTGCGCGCGTAATACGCCCACTGCACGGTGACGAGGGCGGCGATCACCTTGCCGGTGCCCTGCCCGAGAACCGCAATCAGAATCAGCGCGATCAGTATGGCTGGAAATGAAAGCTGGATGTCGACGATGCGCATGATCAGCGTTTCCACGCGGCCGCCTAGGTACGCCGCGGCAAGTCCCATTGTCAGGCCGATCAACAATGCAAGCACGGTGCTCGCAACGCCCACGGACAGCGAAATGCGCAACCCGTAAAAAATCGCTGACAGCATGTCGCGACCCTGGTCGTCGGTGCCGAGCCAATACGTTCCTCCGGTGAGCGCCTTTGATCCCGGCTCGAGCCGGCTGTCCATCACATCGAGCTGCGCGAGATCGTAGGGATTTTGTGGGGAGATGAACGGAGCGAGAATCGCGGCGAAAACGACGAGCAGCAGCAATACGATTCCAAATATCGCGATTGGGTTGGCGACGAAATCGAGGGCGATCCGTCGAAGAGGCGTCTCGGTGGCCGCGCTCGTGACCAGCGGCTCGACAATGACCGTTTCCGGAATGGTGCTCATCCCTTCGACTCCGTGAGTCGCACGCGTGGATCGAGCGCGGAGTACAACACGTCAACCACGAGATTGATGACGATGAACATCGTGACGATGATGAGGAGATAAGCGACGATCACCGGCCGGTCCAGCACGTTGATCGAATCGATCAGAAGCTTGCCCATTCCCGGCCATGCGAACACGCTCTCCGTGACGATTGCGAACGCAATGAGCGCGCCGAACTGCAGTCCGACAACCGTGACGATCGGTATCAGGATGTTGCGCAGCACATGCACGCCGATAATGCGCCGGTTGGTAAGTCCCTTGGCGCGCGCAAACTTGACGTAGTCCTGCAAGAGCGCTTCGTGCGCGCCCGCGCGCGTCAGGCGAATCAGCAGCGCCACATTGAACAGCGCCAGGTTCGTCGCTGGCAGAATCAGGTGACGCCAGCCGTCGACAGAAAAAAACGATACGGGGATCAAGCCAAACAGCTCGACGGTGGGGCCACGCCCATTTGACGGCAGCCAGCCGAGCACGACGGAGAACACCATGATCAGCATCAGCCCTACCCAGAACGTCGGCAACGAAAAACCCAAGATCGAGCCTGCCATGATCGTTCGCCCCGCGACCCCGTTGGGACGCAATCCCGCCCACAACCCAAGCGGTATGCCGAAGACGACGGCGATCAGCATCGCGGCGAACGCAAGCTCGAGCGTCGCCGGCATACGCTCGAGGATCAGCGAGATTGCCGGTGTTGCATGGACGAACGACTTGCCGAAATCGCCGTGCAGCGCGCCGGTGAAGAACGTCCAGTATTGCTCGGGCAAAGGCTTGTCGAGCCCGAGAGCTGCGATTGCGCGTTCGCGGTCCTGCTGGTCGGCTTGTGGATTGATCAGGATGTCGATCGGATTGCCGATCGCGTAGACACCGACGAACACCAGCACCGACATCAGAAACAATACGACGACGCTTTGCAGCCCCCGGCGGATGATGTAGACCAGCACGGCCGACAGTGAAACGTTAAGTTCGGCCGCGGTATGCGGCGCCGGGCGATCTCGTTCTCACTTGCGCGCCAGCTCGCCCCCTGTCGTCTTGAACTGGAACGCCAGCGTGTAGTCGTCGGTGCGAGGGACGTACTGGACGCCCTTGCGCGTCGCCCAGATCGTGTACTGAAAGTGGATCGGCATGATGCCCAAATCATCCATCGCCATTTTTGTCGCCTGTTGCAGCATTTGCGAGCGATTCTCGTCGTTCACCTGCTGGAGCGCTTGCTCAATCACATAGTCAACCTTGGGATTGCTGTAGCGGCCCCAGTTGACGGCGCCAAGTCCCTTATCGCGATCGAATGTTGCGAGCAGCGAGCGGAGCGGCGAGCTCGCTTCGCCGGTCGATGCGCCCCAACCCACCATGTGAAAGCTGAATTCCTGCTTCGACGCCCGCGCCGAATAGGGACCCATCGGCGCCGTCTCCACCTTGGAGTTGATACCCACGCGCGTCAGCATCTGTGCCACCGCCTGCACGATCTTCTCGTCATTGACGTAGCGACCGGACGGACCGTGGATCGTGATGTTGAAGCCGTCGGGGTAACCCGCTTCGGCGAGCAGCTTTTTAGCGCCTTCGGGGTCGTACGGATCCGCCTTGAGGCCAGGCGCATGGCCGAACAGTGTCTCCGAGACGAGCTGTCCTGATGGAATCGCCTGTTTTTCCATCACGCGGTCGGCGATCGCAGCCCTGTTGATCGCCTTGGAAATCGCGCGGCGCACGCGCAAATCCGTCAAAGGATTCTTGTCGAGCGGCTTGCCGTCTTTGGCGGTGATGAATGGACTCTTGCGTTGCAGATGATCGAAGTTGAAATAGATCACGCGATGCGAGATTTTCGAGGTGACGGTGAACTTCGAATCCGACTTGAGCCGCGGAAGATCGGCGATCGGCGGCTGCTCGATGGCATCGACGTCACCCGAAAGAAGCGCCGCAACGCGCGCCGCCTCGTTCTTGATGATCTTGAATGTCACCTTCGGCCACGGCGATTTCTCTCCCCAGTAATTGTCGTTTCGGGCGAGCTCGATGCGGTCGCCCGAAACGTAGCGCACCAGCTTGTAACGTCCGCTGCCGATTGCCGCCTTGCCGGAATTGAAATCCTCCGTCGTCGCGCCGGTCGCAATCTTTTTCGAGACGATGTAGATCGTCGAGAGATCGTTCGGCGCGAGCGGGTATGGCGCGGCGTACTTGAAGCGGATCGTGTAGGGATCGACGATTTCCTTGCCAATGATCGCTTTGGTGTAAGCGGTGAACGGGCCCGGGCTGTTCGGCACATTCGGCACGCGATCGATTGAATAGACCACATCCTCGGCGGTGAGCTCGCTGCCATCGTGGAACTTGACGCCTTTGCGGAGCTTGAATTCCCACGTTTTGTCATCGATAGTCTTCCATGACGTGGCAATTCCCGGGATCATTTTTGAATCGGGATCCATCTGCACGAGCTTGTCGAAGACGTGTTCGGCGATGTTGTTGTTCGGAAACAGATTGAAAAAATGCGGATCGGCGGACGTCACATCGGCCGCGACCGCAATCTTGAGTTCCTGAGCCGATGACGGCGATGCGAACGGCAACAGCGAGACGATAGCGATCGCGACCGCCAGCTTGGCGAATTTGCGAAGGACGTACATTGGATTCCTTTGGAAGGGCTGAAAGGGGCGACCGATGCCCCAATCTATCCCAGCGCGCAACAGGCGTCAAAGACCCTGGAGAGATTGCGCGCGATCGGTGCGCTACGCGCCGTTCCGGGGCAAGGAGAGAAGAGGGGCCCTCGGGGTGAACCGGCAGAGATGTCAGTGCCGCAGCACGCACTTTTGATAGAGATCGGGGAACGCGCCGGCAGGGTCGTACGTGGCCTTCAGCGCCCGGTAACCTTCGCCGCCATAAACCTTCCAGAAAACGTCCGGCGCGTAATAACTGTCGGAATAGAGCGATTTGATTCCGGCGAGTCGCATGACTTCAGCTTCAATCTGGCGGTTGAGGTAACCGGCCTCACGCTGTTCCGGACGTCGTGCGACATCCCAGAAGCCGAAGTTCATATAGAGCTGTCCCGGTTGCAGCGGATACAGCGTAAAGCGGTCTGCTTGCGCGCCGGCGCGAATTGGGCAGACCCAGATCGGCGTGATGCGAATTTCGCGCTCGAAAAAGCGCAGGAATGCGTTCGCGTTCTCGAGCGGGATATCGACGTCCTGGATCACCGACTCGCTGTGTCCGCCCTGCAGCCGGTTCAACGTCCGCGTCAAACCCCATCGCGTGTTCCAGCGCATCAGCCGTTGATACGTTCGGGAGCCCAGTCGCCGACGCCCGAACACGCGCCGCAGGAACGGATTCTGCGCGCCGACGTTCTTCGAGCACCAGAACCAGTCGGTGTCCCAGCGCCAGATGAAGTCGTGCGTCGTCAGGTAATCGAGCTCGCGTTCCTTGAGCGAGCGGTAATAAATCCGCTTGTACGTGTAATCGCTCCTGTAAGGTGCCGTATCGACGAGGCGCCCGACATTTATGTAAAACTCTTCCGACCCGAACACGACGCCGTCGACGAAATCGTTCGGGGCCGAACACGCCGCATCCAGCGCCGCGAAAAACTCGTCGCTCTTGGCGTAGCGCCGATGCGTGATCTCGACGAACGGTTTCGCCGCGAAGGCACGCGCGCGAAGCTTCAGCGCGTAGCCGAGCGTGCCGTACGAGTTGGGAAAGCCGAAGAACAAATCGGCATGTTCGTTGTCGGGACGGCAATTGAGCACGCGTCCATCGCCCGTCAGAATCTCCAGCTCATCGAGCGTTTCGTGCACGAGGCCGAACTTGAACGATGATGCCTCGATACCCACGCCGGCCGCCGCACCGCCGAGCGTGATCGTCTTGAGCTCGGGAACGACCGCCGGCAGAAATCCCTGCGCCAACGTTGCCGCGACAAGATCTTCGTACGTCACCATCCCTTCTGCTTCAACGATACCGCGCGCCGCGTCCACACCGAGGATGTGATTGAAGTCGCGAACGTCGAGACCGCGTTTCGCATCTGACGCGCGATCGCGGAACAGATTGGATGTCTCCTTGCGAAGGCGGACTAGGCCACCTTCGGCATGCTGGACAGCGGTCGCGACACGCAGTACGCGGCTCGCGTGGTCCTGCATGTCAGTCGGCGCTTCGCAACGACTCGTGTGCTCGAGGAAGCGCTGCGTCTTGATCCTCGTAAAGAAAATCGCGCGTCATCGGATAGCTGTCGCGCGCGACATTGCCCTTGCTGAACACGATCTGGAACAGGTGCGTTCGCTCTGTGGGCGAGCGGAACATCTCGGCGCAGCCAAGAAGATAGATGCGCCAGATCCGCCGGAATCGTTCGTCGAATTTGACGGGATCCAGCGCATGAATCCGATCCCAATTGCGGTCGAAACGCTCCGCCCATGCATCGAGCGTCAGGGCGTAGTGACGGCGCAGGTTTTCGATGTCGAGGATCTCGAGGCCGCAGTCTTCCATCAGCGTGATCGTGTCGGCGAGACTCGGAATCCAACCGCCCGGGAACACGTAATTGCGAATGAAGAATTCGGTTTCCCGACGTCCAACGTGACCGATGAAATGCAGCATGCCGAGGCCGCCGGGCTTCAAGAATTGCGCGTGCGCCCGAATCACGTCTTCCAATTGATCGCGCCCCGCGTGCTCGAGCACGCCGATCGACACGACCTTGTCGAAAGGCCCGAACGCATCGCGGAAATCGGCTTCGACGACGTTGACGAGATTCTCGAGGCGGCGCGCCTGAATCAGCTGATTCACTTCTTCGACTTGTTCGGGCGTCGTGTTGACCCCCGTTACCGACACACCGTGCCGGTTCGCCGCGTGAAACATGAAGC
>DASPYC010000019.1:0-4233 GCA_035636955.1 Casimicrobiaceae bacterium | reverse complement strand
GTTCGATCGATTCTGCGATGCGCGCCGTGTCAAGTCGTAAATGGGTGCCTGCGGTCGCGCGGCTCGAAGCGATCCGCCTGACGCCTTCGGAACCCGCGAGGTTGACGACAAAAGCATCCGACGACGAAAAAATTCCGTCCTGAGCTTCGACCGGGTCCAGCGACGACAGCTCGCTCCAGCGGGCGATCCATTGCCGCGCAACGGCAATGTCGGATGGGAGGAACTGGCCGCTGTCCGTCAATTGCAACAGCAGAATGCGGATGAACGTCTGCTCGAGCGTGATCGTCTTGACCGTTTTGCCATCGCGACGATCGGCGCCCACGGGCTGCCGTGCAAAGTCGCTCGTCAGTGCAAATTCGTACGCACCGTTCAACTCGCTCCATCGGCCGCGCGGCCACGCCTCGTAACGGTACAGCGCGACCAGCAGATCGATCTCCCGGTGCTTGAACAGCTGGACGAGAATCGCGGGCGCGTACGCCTTCCACTCAACACCCGAATTATTTCCGCGGACGTGACGAAGGAACAATTCGTAGGCTTGCGCAAACGATCGACTGAGCTCGAGCACCGCCTGGCGGACCTTGCGTTCCCGATCGGGCGACGGGCTGCTCGGACTGACGTATTCGGAGAGGAGCGCTTCGAGCAAAGGCAGCGAATGCCGTTCGAGCGCGAACAGCGCATGCAGTCGATTGATTTCCGTGGCGCGCGCGCCGTTTATCTCCGCGAGTGCGTCACAAATGGCAACCTGAGACGCGATCGGATCGTCTCTCGGCAGCGCACGCCAGAATGCCTCGGCGTCGTCCACAGTGGCGATGGCCCGGATTTCGTCTTTTCCGGCTCGCGTCAGGAATTTAAGCATGAGTGTCGTCTGCGGTTCGCGTCACATCGTGACCAAGCGGGTCGTCCGGGCGGTGGAAACCGCCCTACGGTTTTGTCCGCCATAGGAAACGCACGAGGCATGCCAGGGGGTCGTTGCACGGGCTCGCTTCCGGCGCGGTTCGCTCGGGTACGATGTAGCCAACAAGGACAAGAGGTGACTTCCATCACGCGCCGGCCCCTGTTCTGGATTGCCTATGCGCTGCTGTCGCTCGCCGCGCTGTTCATCGCGGCGCGGCTTTTCCCGCTCGCGATTCCGCTCGTCAGCCTCGACGTCAAGATGGGACGAAGCGAGGCGCTCGCGCAAGGCGAGGCACTGGGTCAGCTCTACGCGCTCGCCCCGGCCAATGCGCGCATCGCCGCGCGCTTCAGTCACGACAGTCACACCCAAAACTATGTCGAGCTAGAAGGGGGAGGGCGGCAGGTCTTTGCCGACCTCACCCGTGGCGATGTCTACGCGCCGTACTGGTGGGACGTGCGCTTGTTCACGCCGGGCAAGATCGATGAAGCAGTCATTCGTTTCAAACCGGATGGCACCCCCGCGGGGTTCGAGCGCCGCGTCGCCGAGACCTACGTTCGCGATCCGGCGACCAAAGCACTCGACGCCGCAAAAGCCCGCGCGCTTGCGGAGGAACGCGCACGCATCGACTGGCACGTCGATTTTTCGCTGTACACGCTGCTCGAGCAGTCGCAGCAGACGACGCCGTACGGACGTGTCGATCACAATTTCGTCTATGAACGACCCGAAAAGCTGGGCGAAGCGCGCGTACGCCTGCGTCTGACTGTTGTCGGCGACGAGCTTACCGGCGTCGCACCTTTTGTGTTCGTGCCGGAATCGTTCGACCGCCGCTACCGGGAGCTCCGAAGCGCGAATAATTTGATCGCCGGTGCGGCAAGCGCTTCCGCCGGTCTGTTGTACGGCATCGGCGGATGCATTCTGGCCGTGCTCTGGCTGTTGCGTCGCCACTGGTTGTTGTGGCGGCCCGCCTTTGTCGCCGGCCTGATTGTCGGTGGGCTGCTCGCGATCGCGGGACTCGCGTCTGCGCCCGAAGCGTGGTTTCGCGCGGACACGACCGAATCGCCGCTGACGTTCTGGTTCAAGCAGGCCGGCGCATTCGTATTCCTGCTGACCGCGGCGAGCCTCGGTTACACGCTGGCGTTCATGGCCGCCGAATCGCTGTCGCGCCGCGCATTTCCGCATCAGCCGCAATTGTGGCGGTTATGGTCGCACGACGCGGGCGCCACGCGACAAACGCTGGGACGCACGGTCGGCGGCTATCTGTTCGTTCCGCTGGAGCTCGCGTTGGTCGCTGCGTTCTATTACGCAACGAACAAATGGCTGGGATGGTGGCAGCCGTCGGAGATGTTGTCCGACCCCAACATTCTGGGTTCATGGGTCCCCGCGTTGACGCCGATTGCGATCTCGCTGCAGGCCGGCTTTATGGAGGAATGCGTATTTCGCGCCATTCCGCTCGCGCTTGGCGCGTTGATCGGCGAACGCTACGGACACCGCACGCTCGGCATCGCGCTCGCATTCGTGTTGCAGGCATTGGTTTTCGGCGGCGCACACGCCAACTATCCCGGATTTCCGTCGTATGCGCGGCTCGTTGAATTGATCGTGCCGTCGATGATCTGGGCGCTCATTTTTCTTCGCTTCGGCCTACTGACGACGATCCTGCTTCATGCGACGTTCGATCTCGTGTTGTTCGCGATCCCGGTCTTTTTGGTCGATGCGCCTTACGCGGTCGTCCAACAGGCGCTGATCGTCATCGCGGGGCTCATTCCGCTTGCGATCATCGTGTGGCGGCGTGTACGGGCGGGCGCGTGGGGTGAGCTCCCCGACGAATTGCGAAACGGCGCTTGGCAGCCTCCCGTCACGGCGGTCGTTCACGCGCCCGTTGCGCCGCGCGAAACGGCGATCACGATTGCAGGGCTCGCCGCAGTATTTCAACGCGCGCTACCCGTGCTTGGCGTTGCTGGTCTCGTCTCGTGGCTCACGCTTACGCCATTTCACGTGGATGCGCCGGTCCTGACGATCGACCGGGCGGCGGCGGTGGCGATCGCCGAGCAGGCGCTTGCCGCGCGCGGCATCAACCTTAGCCCGCAGTGGCAGCGCATGTCCGTGGTGAAACTCGCCAACGACGATGCGCCGCAATGGTCATGGCACAAGTTCGTCTGGCGCGAAGCAGGACCGGATGTCTATCACGCGCAGATCGGCGCGGCGCTGGCGCCGCCGGTGTGGGACGTGCGCTTCGCGACCTTCAGCGGAGACGTCGCCGAGCGCGCGGAGGAGTGGCGTGTTGCGGTCGCGGGGGATGGCGCGATTCGTACGCTTCGTCACACGTTGCCGCAGGCACGCCCCGGCGCACGTCTCGCGAAGGATGCGGCGCTGGCGGTCGCCGAGCGGGAGCTCCGTGACAAATTCGGCGTCGATCCGAGTGCAGTGAAGCTGGTCGCCGCGGACGAGAACAATCGCGTGGCGCGCACCGATTGGGCATTCATGTTCACGGATCCTCGCATCGACGTCGGCAAGGACGGCGAGCTGCGCTACATCGTCCAGATCGCCGGCGACGAAGTCGCGGGCTCCGGGCGTCTCATTCATGTACCGGAAGCGTGGCAGCGGGCCGAACAGGAACGCGACAACCGGCTGAGCATCGTCAAAATCAGCGCGGGCATCGTCTTCCTGCTCACGGGTTTGGCCGCTATCGTGCTGGGCGTCCTGGGATGGACGAAGGGTCGCTGCGACACGCGGGCCGTCAAATGGGTCGCCGCTCTTTCATTTGTTCTCGCCGTGCTCGCCCTCACGAACACGTGGCCGCTCGTCGGGATACAGCTCAGCACAGCCGAACCCGTCGGATCTCAGGTGTCGATGTTGTTGCTGGGAGCGATTGTCGGTGCATTTCTCGGCGCGCTGCTGTTCGGACTCACGTCAGGCATCGGCGCCTGGTACGCGCGAAGCGCGCCGCGATTCGCACTCGCCGGCGTGTTGCCCCCTTGGGCGGCTGCGATTGCGGCGGCGTTGTTCGTCGCGGGCATCGAATCGGCGTTGGGCAGTCTGGGTCCCCGCGACACGCCGGTGTGGCCGTCGCTGCAGGCCGCATCGCTGTGGTCGCCCGTTGCCGGTGGGATCCTCACCGGTCTCGGTGTCGTCATGATCGCCGGGGTCGCGCTCTTCGTCGTTTATCTCGCGGCCAATGTCACGCACGATTGGACGCGGCGTCTCTGGATGGGCTTCGCGATCGTCATCGTTTTGCAGGTCGCCGCCGCGCTCAGCCAGGCGGGGCCGAGCATTGCCGGCGCCATCGTAGCGGGCCTCATCGGCGGTCTCGTGACCGCGGCGATTTTGTGGCTGCTGTTGCG
>DASPYC010000018.1:0-4463 GCA_035636955.1 Casimicrobiaceae bacterium | reverse complement strand
TGACACTTTCATTGGGGACTCTCCTCTTGGTGAAGCCGCGCTGCGCCGTACGCGTGCCGCACAATGCGGCGCTCGTCCGTTTCAGGTTGGTGATGAATTAGAAATGGTCATTCGCGCGCTTTGATGCTCCGGGACCGCGTGACTGCCGCCAACGCTGGTTGCTTTGCTGCCGATGCCGGTTTTGCCACCGCCGACTGTCCAGCAACATCGATGCCGCGCTGGAATTCGCGTGCGACACGCGTGATGTGGCGATGCATCGCTGTGCGTGCCGCTTCGGGATCGCGCGTCGAGATCGCTTTGGCGATGGCCGCATGATCGCGGATTGTCTGGAGCGCGAGGTCGTGCGTGTGAAAGTGGTGCTGAAGGCGACCCCACAGCTCGGCGCGCTGATTCCACAGTCCTTCGACAACGAGTTCGAGCGAACTGTTGCCGGTCGCCTTGGCGATATGCAAATGAAAGTCGCGATCGACCGCTTCGCGCGCCGCAAAATCATCGACGTGCTTTTCCAGCGTGTCAACGCTACGCGAGAGGCAGTCGAAATCGTCCGGTTTGCCGTTTTTTGCGGCGAGCGCAGCGATTTCGCCTTCGATCAACTTGCGCGCGTCGAGCAGCTCGAACGGCCCGGGACCCGAATCGACGCTGTTGCCGTGCACCGCGGCGTTCTGCGAGGTGACAAATATTCCGGTGCCGACACGAACTTCGACCAGGCGGCTCATTTCGAGCGAGATGATCGCTTCGCGGACCGATGTGCGCGACACGCCGAGCGAAACCGCAAGCTCGCGTTCGGCGGGCAAGCGCGAGCCGGCCGGAAATTCGCCGCTCGCGATCAGCTGCCCGATCTGGTCGGCGATCTGGCGATAAAGGCGCTTCGGCTCGACAGCCTGCAGCGGCACAGCGATTCCTCCAGCGCCAGTGAACCAGCGCGCGAATGCTTTTTTTTGCCCTGCGGCTGGCAGAGCATTCGAGGCATCTTAGCCGGGGTCCTCACTGTGGTCAAGTTGTCAGACCACCAGACCAATCCGATCAGACGCCGAATTAACGGCACCCAGCGTCACTCGACGTCGACGCTTTTGAAATGTCCCGACTTGCCGCCGCTTTTCTCGAGCAGCCGAACGCCCTCGATGCGCATTGCGCGATCGGCCGACTTGCACATGTCGTAGATGGTGAGCAAACCGACGACCGCGCCGGTGAGCGCTTCCATTTCGACACCGGTCCGCGCGATCGTCTCGGCAGTCACTTCGATGGCGACGGCATTCGCTTCCTCGTCGATCGTGTAGGTCACCGCCACACGCGTCAATGGCAGCGGATGGGCAAGAGGAATCAAATCGGACGCACGCTTCGCCGCTTGAATCGCGGCAATGCGGGCCACGCCGAGCACGTCGCCCTTTTTTGCGTCACCGCGGCGAATCAACGCCAGCGTATCTGCCCGCATGACGATGCGTCCGCCGGCGCGTGCGATGCGCTTGGTCGCGTCTTTGGCTGCAACGTCCACCATGTGCGCCTGGCCGGCACTGTCGAAGTGGGTAAAATGCACGCCACGTGCGGGCTTGGTGCGGATGCCGACCCTGCGCAGCTCGGAAGAACCGCTCATGATCTTGCGTCTCGTTCGTGTCGCGTCTGCCATGAAACCGCGTGTCTCGCGCATTGAACTCTATCGATGGGCGCGCATCTTAGCATCCGCCGCGTGACTGAAGAGACGTGTCGGGTCTTGAGCACTCATCATTCTTCCGCGAATTTTTGTCGACGCGCCGTCGCGTTGGTCGTGGCTGTTGCGCTCGCCGGATCGCCCGCGGTGGCGCAGACGCCCGCAGGGTCGGAGCAATCGGCGTCCGGTGCGGGGCCGCCTCCGCAATTCGGCGCGGTCAAACCGTCACCTGCACCTGTGCCGCCGCCGCCACTGCCGCTACCCACGCCTTTGCCGGATCTCGGCGATGCCGCCCAGGCGGACCTCTCGCCAGCGCAGGAGCGAAAGCTCGGCGAAACAGTGATACGCCAGCTCCGCGCCGCCGGCGGCTACATGAACGATCCGGAAGTCAACGACTACTTGAACGAGCTCGGCCATCGGCTGGTCGCGAACTCGAAGGACGTCAAGCAGGACTTCGAGTTCTTCGCCGTGCCCGATCCGCAGATCAATGCATTCGCGCTTCCCGGCGGCTATATCGGCGTTCATAGCGGTCTCATTCTGTTGACGCAAAGCGAATCCGAGCTGGCGAGCGTGCTGGCGCACGAAATCTCGCACGTCACGCAGCATCACATCGCGCGGATGATCGCCGGACAAAAGGATTCGATGCTGATGTCGCTGGCGGGACTTGCGCTCGCGGTACTGGCATCGCGGGCGCACGGCAACTCAAGCGGCGACATGGCGCAGGCGGCGGTCGCCGCTACGCAGGCGGCGACGTTGCAGTATCAATTGAACTTCACGCGCGAAAACGAATATGAGGCCGACCGCATCGGCTTTGCGCGCCTCGACGCCGCTAGTTTCGATGTCTATGCGATGGGCACGTTCATGGAGCGGCTGCAGCGTTCCAGTCGCTTTATCGACAGCGGCGCACCGAATTATCTCCGCACCCACCCGATAACGTACGAACGGATCGCCGAAGCGCAGGCACGTGCCTATGGCCATCCGTATCGGCAGGTCGCCGATTCGCTCGATTTCCATCTTGTTCGTGCGTTGCTGCGTAGCTACGAAGGCGAGCCGAAAGAAGCGGTGCAGTTCTTCGACACCGCGCTCGCCGAGAAAAAATACAACAACGAGATCGCCGCGCATTACGGACTTGTGGCGTCGCTGCTTCGCGCGAAGGGCTACGCGCGTGCCAAGATCGAGCTTGCGCTCCTGGAGAAAATGGCCCCGCCGCATCCGATGATCGATGCCATCGGCGCACACGTCTATCTCGACAGCGATGACACGCAGGTGGCGATCAAGCGCTTCGAAGCGGCACTCGGGAAGTATCCGAACAAAATGCAGCTCGTCTACGATTATCCGGAAGCGCTGATGAAGGCGGGACGCAACGCCGAAGCGGCGGCGTACGTCGAGCGGCAGCTCGCGCGTTTCACCAACGACGGGCCGCTGCATCTTGTCGCGGCGCGCGCGTACGCGGCACTCGACAAGAAGCTCTTGCAGCACAAGCACCAAGGCGAGTTCTACGCGTGGCAGGGCAACCTCCGCGGCGCGGTCGATCAATTCGAGCTCGCATCAAAGGCGAGCGACGGCGATTTCTATCAGCTGTCGGTCGTCGATACGCGCCTTCGCGCGCTGCGCAGTGAAGTGGCCGAGCAGCAGAAAGCCGGATTCGGGAAGTCGGGCTAGCGCGATGGCCGCTTGATTTGCGCAGGACAGCCCGCGGCCGGGCGCGATTACATCTTCTGGGCGGTATCGGTCGCCGACTGAACGGCTTGGCGGAATTTGATCGGATTCGCGACATAGGGAATCGGATCCATTGTCGATCCGGTGCCGGTCACGATGACGGAGCCGTACCCGAATATGCGCCCGCCGATCGACTGCTCGACGCGAATGCTTTCCACCTTGGCGAGATTCAACTCGATCGTGCTGCGCTTGATGAATCCGAATTTCGCGATGACGCGGCGATTGGTGACGGCGAGCTCGGTGGAATTGCGGCGAATCAGTGCAACGACGATCACGATTAACCCAAGCAGAGCGAAGATGAGCCCGACGGGACCCGCGCCAGCGGTGAAAGCGCCACCGACGAGAATCAACAACGTTCCACCGATCAGCGCCGGCAGGATGGAAAACAGGCTCACCTTGCCGACATACAGCACCTGTTCGCCGGGGCCGACAATCGTTTCGACGTAATTCGCCAAAGTCGAGCGTCCTTTCGCCAACGCAATCTCTCACCACGAACTCAATGGAGCTACTT
Source organism: Casimicrobiaceae bacterium (assembly GCA_035636955.1). Lineage (GTDB taxonomy): Bacteria > Pseudomonadota > Gammaproteobacteria > Burkholderiales > Casimicrobiaceae > VBCG01. Next base: position 588 of record DASPYC010000018.1, on the reverse strand, counting down.
CGCTCCGCTCAGGACTCGCTTTCGCTCGGCTCGGGATGGCAACCGCCTAGTGCGCTGAAGTGTACCTCTGTCACCTATCTCACCATAATCAGCGCGTCATGTCGTTGCACAACGTTGCAAGTTTGACGCGCTCTCGCTCTGTACCGAAACTCTCGCTCGGGCAAATCAGCGTCATAGCGTTGCACGTCGTTGCATGACATTACGACCGCAAACGCTAGCCCATTTGCTAGCCCGAAATGGAGTGACAGGTGACAGAGCGATTCAGATTCACGCACGACAAGATCACGCGCGTCGCGTCACGCGATCACCGATTCATCGTTTGGGATTCCACGCATCGCGGTTTGGGCTTGCGCATCACGCCGCGCGGAACGCGATCGTTCATCGTCGCCTACCGTTTCAATGGTCGACCGCGAATGCTGACTTTGGGCAATGCGCCGCCGTTGACGTTGGAACAGGCCCTCGAGCGCTACAGCGATGCCCTCAAAAGCGTCGCACAGGCACGTCAGATGCGCGTACACGAGCACGAAACCCCGCCGGCGGAGTTAGACCCAGCCCGCAGGAAGCGTGAGCGCAGAGAGGCGCGTCGCG
>DASPYC010000017.1:0-8288 GCA_035636955.1 Casimicrobiaceae bacterium | reverse complement strand
GAGATCGAAGCTCACGCCCTCGACCGCATGCACCCGCCTGTGGACGCGGCCGAAAAATCCGGACTTGACGTCGAAACGTGTCGTGAGATCGCGCACTTTGAGTAATGCCTCACGGGCACGCGCGGGGCGCGACACCGCGGTGGTCTCCGCACCGGCTGCCACACTAGGCGCAACCGTTCCGTCCATCGTCACCAGCGGAAACTTCCGTGGCATGTCTTCGTCTTTCAGCGAACCAAGCCGCGGGACCGCCGATAGCAAAGCCCTCGTGTACCGCTGCGACGGCGCGGCGAAAATCTTCTCGGTCGCACCTTCTTCGACCTTCTCGCCGCGATACATCACGACGACGCGATCGGCGACTTCCGCGACGACGCCCATGTCATGCGTGATGAACATCACCGCCATGTGCATCTCGTCCTGCAGCAGGTGGATCAGCGTCAGGATCTGCGCTTGAATCGTGACGTCGAGCGCAGTCGTCGGTTCGTCGGCGATCAACAGAGCGGGACGGCATGAAAGCGCCATCGCGATCATTACCCGCTGGCGCATGCCGCCGGACAATTGATGGGGATATCTCGTCAGGACTTGTTTCGCCTCTGGAATCCGAACCTGCTCCACCATTCGCAACGCCTCGGCGCGTGCTGCCGCCGCGTCCTTCCCTTGATGCAGCCGAATCGATTCGCCGATCTGATCGCCGACGGTGAACACCGGATTCAACGATGTCATCGGCTCCTGGAAGATCATCGCGATCTCAGCGCCGCGGATATCGCGCAACGTTGCCGGGTCGGCGCGCGCGAGATCGAGCATTTCACCTTCGGGACGCGCGAACTCGATTCGTCCGCCGATGATTCGGCCGCCGCCGTGCTCGACAAGCCGCATGACGGACAAAGCGGTGACCGACTTTCCCGATCCCGACTCGCCAACGACGGCGACCGTCTCGCCGCGGTCGACCGTGAACGAGAGCTTGCGAACCGCCGTGACGACGCGATCCGCAGTCGCAAATTCGACGGTCAGTTGTTCGATCCGAAGAACGGTGGACGTGGAAGAGGGCAAGAGCGACACCGATAGCCGCAGGGAGCCGCATTATCGGTGACGTCTGCCGCGGCCGCAAACGCCGCGGAAATGGAGAACGCGCGCGAAGGCGCGGTCGATTATCGCCGTGTGATCTTGATCGTCGTTGCTTTCGTGACGCCCGCGTACGTGGCCGACAGATTCGCGACCGCGTTCTTCTTCGTCGCGATGGTCGACACGGTGAATGTCGCCGACGTCGCGCCTGCAGCAACAACAACGTTCGTGGGGACGGATGCGAGCTGCGGTTGCGAGCTCATCAGTGCGATTGTTGCGCCGCCATTGGGTGCTGCCGCTGTCAGGGTCACGGTCCCGACGGCCGACGTGCCGCCGACGACGCTGGTGCGGTTGAGCGATAGCGTCGCCAGGGCGGGTGCCGTCGCTGCGGGCGTGACGGTGAACGTCGTCGTCTTCGTGACGCCTCCGTACGTCGCGGAAAGAGTCGTCGACGTCGTCGATGAGACGACGGACGTGGCGATTCCAAACGTCGCAGACGTCGTGCCCTGTGGGATCGAAACGTTTGCCGGAACGGAAACTGCGCTGCTTCCGCTCGACACCGTCACAAGCGCACCGCCGGCTGGAGCGGCGGAGGTGAGCGTCACCGTCCCGGTCGCCCCATTGCCGCCGACGACTTGATTCGGATTTGCGCCGATCGACGTCAACGCCGCCGTGCCGCCCTCCGGCGGATTCCAGCCGAGCTGGACCACTTCGAAATCGCCTGCCGTGATGAGCGAGAACGCCGGGTTCAGAACGTCGTTGCTCCAACGCGTGTCGAACGTGCCGGTGATGTACATATCGCTGCCGTTGTCGGCGACGATGAGGCCGTATTTCTGCATCGCGCGAAAGATCTTTTGAACATTCGGATCATTCGTGCGCAACGCCGGGTCCGCTCCGCCAACGTTCTTCTTCAATCGGAGCCGCGCACCCATCGGCAACGCACCCGATGTCGATCCGGCGCGATGCGATGCGGGGTAGACGTAGCCATTGGTGGCGCGCACCGTAACTCGAAAAGCGTGTCCGATGTCCGTCACTGCGGCATTCCATGCTTCGTCGTAACGAACAAGGCCCGGGAAGATCGCGAGACCAGCCGCGTCGGCCGATGTCCACCCGTCGGGCCGCCGGTTGTTCGTTTTCATGTCGAAGAACGCGCCCGAACCTGCGTACCACTTCGCTTGCGCGGTGTCGTACCAAACGTTGTAGAGCTCGTAGAGATATTTGTTCGCGCAATCGATGATGAGCAGATGGCGATCATCACTGCGCTGGTCGATGTTGCCCGGTGCGCCGCCTTCAACCCAGTGCGGCTGCGAAATGGCTTGCGCCGGAATCGGATAGAACGGCACACCAACGCCGTCGCTCTCGTCCGAGTACTGGAATGTCACCGCTTGTTTCGGCTGCGATCCGTCGACGATCGCATACGGCATGCCATAGATATCGACACTGCCCGGTGACGCTTCGCCGCCGAAATCGGGATGCAGCCGCCGAACCCCGCCGTTGTTGATGAACGCGATGTAACTCGACGACGCCGGATCGGTTGGCGCAGAAGTGACGTCGAGATTCCACCAGTTGTCGGATGGAAAGACGGGCAACGGACCGGGCGGCGCGGCGCCCTCGACGGGTACGGATGGTGGGCATTGCGCGCCGGAAACGGACGCGGCAAAGACGTTCAACAGCACCGCCAACAACATATAGAGAGGCTTTACGCGCACGATGGGGCTCCGGGTCGACAGGATATGCTGTTGTCATAGTACCTCGGCCCTGGTCGCGCGCAAAGATTTCGTTGCAAGCATTGTCGACGACAACGTGTTGAGCGCATCGCGAACGAAGATGCGACTTGACGGCTTTCTTAACTGCTTTGTTACGCGATGATCAGCTGAAGACGACCGTCGCGAGGAGACCCGCGATGCCGAGTCCAAGTGCCGCGAGCGCGTCGCCCGCGATGAGGCCGCCGCCAACCAGTGACGTCGTGCTCATGTCCTCGGGAAGCGCGTCGCGCGCATCCTTGCGCTTCGGCAAGCTGTTGATGAAGCTCGCGAGCGCGCCGCCTGCCGCGAACCACGTCGACGTCATCAGATTGACAAAGCCGCCGAACGACGACGCGTACGGTGAAGGCAATACGACGGCGTCCAGCAGAAAATCGGCCGAGAATCCGACGCGGCCGCTGTTCGTGAACTGTTGATAACGCGCATTCGCCTTGATGAGCTTGCGCACTAGCTCGGTCGCGAAGCCGATCGCGACGCCGATCCAGATCGCGGTGCGCTGGTACGGCTTGTCATCGGTCAGGCTTCGCAGCACGCCGACGAACTTGTACGTCATCGCGGAAGTCCAGTTCGCGGGCTGTTGGTCGGCCGGAAGCGCGGTCTGATCCAACTGCAGCACCGGATACGCGTTCATGAACAGCTTGGCGAAGACGACGGCCATGATCGCGCCCATCACGATCCCGGCAACTTGAAAGCGGAATTGAATCGTTCGATTCGTGCCGAGGCGCCAGCCCGTCGAGCGGTCTTGCTGCATGTCGCACGCTTCGCTCGTTGAAACAAGCAAGACCGTAGCCGCCATCAAGCCGATCGTCGGATCCTTGAGTCCGATGGCAGCCATCAGGATCACCGTCACGACGAACGCCGACGAGATCGGATTCTGGTCGACGATCCCGACCGAAATGCCGTTCACCATCGCGAATATGAATACGAGTACCACTGCGAAGACCAAGTAGCCCACCGGCTGATTCAACAGCTGTGAGCCGGTCACGACGATCGCGGCGCCCCAAAAAACGACCCACGCGACGAGCCTTCGCATGTTGGTGCGCTTCCAGTCTTCCTGCTCGACGGGTTTTGCAGTGCGCTCGCGAGCGCGTTGATAGGCGCGGTAAAGAATCAACGAGACATCGATGAGCGCGGCGCCCATGATCATGCCGAGCGCGATCAGGAACGTGATCTTGCGAAACGGCTCGCCTTCCTTGAGCCAGCCGATCGACACGAAATAGGGGATCATCGCCCAGCCGACGAGGCCTCCCGTCAGTGCGGCAATGCCGATCCGTGCACCGACAATCATGCCGGCACCGAACGTCGACGTGGACAAATCGATCGCGCCAAGCAACGCCGTTTTTGCTGCACCGATCCCGCCGGCGATTCCTAGCGCCATGCCACCGAACAAACGCGATACCGATTGTTTGAGGAGAACCGGATCAGTGAGCGCGCGCAGGATGTTGGCGACGGCAAGACCCGAGGGGAACGTGAGCTGCAGACGGTCGACGAGGATCGGCGTGTAAAGCATGCCGACCCCCACACCGAACATGCCGATGCAGAGCATGTAGAGGATGAGGTACCAAACCGGCGGCTGCGGCAATCCCAGCCACGCCATCGCCTGGATCACGACCGCCATGCCGCTCATCCCGGCGACCGAGGCCGCCGTCGTTTGGATGAAGTTCGCGCCATGCCGCCCCTGGGCGCCGTAGCCGAAAGTGACCGTCGAGCCGAGTATTCCCGCGAGCACCTGGCCGCCCACGAAGAAACCAAGCGAGAAGTTCATGTACGACGCCGCAACACCGCCAAGCGGTCCGAGAATCAGAATGCCGACAGCGCCGAGCAACGCGTAGTACTTCCACGTACCGATCGCCGGCAGCCATGTCCAGCGAGGGGCCGTGGATAAAGCAATCGGCGGAGAACTCATGGCACGTGCAATCGTCCTACCAATGCAATCATTCGATGACCTTGTCCGCGCGCACGAGAAGTGATGAAGGCACGACGAGGTCCAGCGCCCGCGCGCTTTTCAAGTTGACAACGAGCTCGAATTGGGCCGGCTGCTCTACGCGCGAAAATGGGCCACCCCGACACCACGGGCACACGCGTTCTCATCGCAAAATCGATGATGCGCGCTCGATGCTCGATCGCGAAGCCGTCGGCTAAGAGCGAAATCGCCTGCGGCGGATTCGCCGCGATCTTCGTCAGGCCACGGTCGAGCTCATCACGGGTGGCGGTCGGAAAGTACGTGATTTGGAGCCCGAGCCGGCGCGCTGTTTGCTCTGAGAAAGTTCGCTCGAGATGCGCGCCGGGATGCTCGGGATTGCCGACGATCGCGACGCGGCGAATCTCGGGGACGATGTCGCGCAACAATTCGAGACGTTTGCCGTTGAGCTCGACCGCCATCAACGTGATGCCCGTCATGTTGTCGCGTGGGCGCGAAAGACTATCGGCCAAGCCGCCGGAAATGGGATCGGCGCTGATTGCGTACACGATCGGAAGCGGAAGGGCCAGCTTGTGGATCTCAAACGCCGCATCACCTTGCGCCACAATCAGATCAACCGGAATTCCGGCAAGCTCGGCGGCGAGGCTCGGGACGCGCTCGATTGCGCCGTCGCCGTAGCGGAAAGCGATCAGCAGATTGCGCCCCTCGACATAGCCGAGAGTTGCAAGCGCGTCGCGGAATGCGTCAACGAACGGCGCGAGGCTCGACGCCGGTTGCGCAGTCAGCCAACCGATGCGAGCGACCTTAGGCGTATTTTGTGCCGCGACGCCACAGGTCAGCGAGGCACTCGTGACGAGCAAGCCCAGCACCGTGCGGCGTTTCACGCTTCTCGCTCCTTTTCGGCACAGCTTGTGCAGCGCCAAAGCGGCGATCATTCGCGCCGCAGGCTCGGTCCAAGGCGCGAATTTACACGGTCTTCAAGCTCCTGAGTCCGCGACGCCGCAAGTGCGGGCGTCCGATCACACCTTTTCGGGTTCGGCCAGGGGGCGCTTCATCAGCAACGCAGGGACTGGACGCTTCGTGTTCCCTTGTCCATTCGCCGCTTGTCGATGCATGAGTGCGGATGGATTCGCTGTTGCGCCATTGCCAACTCGCGTTGCGGGCTGATCCGGATTGCGCGCATATGCAAGCTCCCGTTCGGCGTGTCGCTCATCGGCGGAGGGCACGCGCTCGCGCGGCGGCTTGTCGTTCTGGCGCGGCGGACGCGGTTCACGCGGTATCCGTGGTTCGCGCGGCTCACGAGCCGAATGAGCCGGTTTATCATGTGACGAGCGCACCGATCGCTCGCTCCGCACAGCCGTTGGATCGAAACCGTCGGCGACGACGATCGCCACTTTCTTGCGCAACAATTTTTCGATCTCGACCAAGTATTTCTCTTCTTCGGGCGCCACGAACGACATCGCCTCGCCGGTTGCGCCCGCGCGACCTGTGCGGCCGATGCGGTGAATGTAATCCTCGGGAACGTGCGGCAGCTCGTAATTGACGACGAGCGGCATGTCCTCGATATCGAGACCACGCGCCGCGACGTCGGTGGCCACCAGGACTTGCAGCTTGCCGTCCTTGAACGCCGACAGCGCTTCGAGTCGCGCGGCTTGCGTCTTGTCGCCGTGGATCGCCGACGTGGCAAGTCCGTCCTTCTCGAGTTGCCGGGCGAGTCGCGATGCGCCGTGCTTGGTGCGCACGAAACAGAGGACTTGCCAGATGTTACGCGAGCGGACGATATGCTCGAGCAGAGCGCGCTTGGCATCCTGCGGCACTTTGTACGCGGTTTGCACCACCAACTCGGCGGCGGTGTTGCGTCGCGCCACCTCGATCAATTGCGGTTGATTAAGGAGCTCGTCGGCGAGCTTCTTGATCTCGTTGGAGAACGTCGCGGAGAACAATAGATTCTGGCGCTTCGTCGCCTGCGGCAGCAGCTTCATGATGCGCTTGATATCGGGAATGAAGCCCATGTCGAGCATGCGATCGGCTTCGTCTAACACGAGGATTTCGACCTGACCAAGGTTCACGCTCTTCTGCTCGACGTGATCCAACAGTCGGCCGGGTGTCGCGACGAGAATGTCGACGCCCGCGCGTACGATCGCCAATTGTTGCTTGATGTCGACGCCGCCGAATACGCACGTCGAACGAAGCCCGGTGTACTTGCCGTATTCCTTGATCGATTCCTCGACCTGGATCGCGAGCTCGCGCGTCGGGGCGAGGATCAGCGCGCGTACCGGATGGCGAGCCGGCGATGGACTATTGCTTGCGTGCGGCAAAAGACGCTGCAGGATTGGTAGAGCGAAACCGGCGGTCTTGCCGGTGCCGGTTTGCGCGCCGCCCATGACGTCGCCGCCGGCAAGTACGAGAGGAATGGCTTGTTGCTGGATCGGTGTTGGGATTGTGTAGCCGGATTCGGCGACGGCCCGCAGCAATTCGGGCCGCAGGCCGAGCTCCATGAAGCTCGTTGCGTTCAAAAATGACTCCTGTGACGCGGCCTACCGCACGAGCGGTTTCCGGTCCAGGCTGCGAATTCGTGTGATGCGTGGGTCAGTCGCGGCGGACTGAAAAATCCACTGGAACAACATGCCGCGGGGCGAGGCGGTGACCGGAAGCGGCCGCCTACATGAGCATTATAGCCTAAGTTACGGATTTTCCAAAATTTTCATAGCCGCGCGGTCCCAAGCTGAGCTATAATTGAGCGTTTTGCTGCGGCGCGATGGAACACCCGGATCAACACTGCACGCTAGCAGGCCAATGAGCGCCAACAATGCGACTTCGACCATGAGCTCCTCCCGCCCCGACCTACGTAACATCGCCATCATCGCGCACGTCGACCACGGCAAGACGACGCTCGTCGACAAGCTCCTCGTGCAGGCTGGGACGTTCGCGCGCACCAGTCAAATCAGCGAGCGGATGATGGACTCGAACGACCTCGAGCGCGAACGCGGCATCACGATCCTCGCGAAGAACTGCTCGATTCGCTACGACCGGGATGACAAAAACGTTCAGATCAACATTGTCGACACCCCTGGCCATGCCGATTTCGGTGGCGAGGTCGAACGTGTCCTCGGCATGGTCGATGGGGTGCTGCTGCTGGTGGACGCGGTCGAAGGTCCGATGCCACAGACGCGCTTTGTCACGCTGAAGGCCTTGAAGCAGGGTTTGAAGCCGATCGTCGTCATCAACAAGATCGATCGACCGGGCGCACGTCCGCAGTGGGTGGTCAACGAGACGTTCGAGCTTTTCGATCGTCTCGGCGCGACGGATGATCAGCTCGATTTTCCGGTCGTCTATGCGTCAGCGCTGCAGGGTTGGGCGACGCTCGATGTCGGCCTCGCACAGCAAACGGCAACAAAGGACGCCTCGATGCAGCCGCTGTTCGAAACGATTCTCGAGCACGTTCCGGCGCCGATCGGCGATACCGAAGGGCCGCTGCAGTTCCAGGTCAGCGCGCTCGACTATTCGAGCTATCTCGGCCGGCTCGGCATCGGACGAATTCGACG
>DASPYC010000016.1:0-4351 GCA_035636955.1 Casimicrobiaceae bacterium | reverse complement strand
AGCAGACCGTTGACCTCTTCCCGGCGGAGCGCCCGCGTGGCGCGCTGCTGTTTATTCACGGGGGCTATTGGCGCGCTCTGGACAAGGACGACCATTCTTTCATCGCGCCGTCATTCGTCGCCAAAGGCATCGGCGTCGCAGTCGTCAATTACGATCTCTGTCCCGGTGTTCGCATTGCGCACATCGTGGAACAGTGTCGGCAGGCCGTCGATTGGTTGACGCGAGAAGGCGAAAGCCACGGCGTACCAGCGCGGCGCCTGATCGTCGGCGGACACTCGGCGGGCGGGCATCTGACGGCGATGATGTTCGCGACCGACTGGAAGGCGCGCGAAACATCGGCTGGCGTGATAGTCGGGGGTGTGTCGATCAGCGGTGTGTTCGATCTGCAGCCACTGCTAAAGGTGTCGTTTAACAGCGATCTCGGCCTCGACCCGCAAAGTGCGCGCGAGCTCAGTCCGATCCATCTCGATCCGCGGCTCGACGTACCGCTCTTGCTGGCAGCGGGAGCCGACGAGACAAGCGAATTCATTCGCCAGAGCCGTGGCCTGTGGCAAAGTTGGCCGCGCTGTCGTCCGAGGACGCGCAACGGACCGCTTTTCGTTCCGGGCAAACACCACTTCAGTGTACTGACCGAGTTTGCCGACCCACAAAGCGAGCTTTTCGCAGCGACCATGGACATCTTCGACAGCGAGTGAAGTTGCGAAACCCGCCGGGAGACGCGACGGACCGCAGCACGTATAATGTTGTCCTCGCTCGTTCGGCTCGCTGCTCCGCGGCAAAATGACTGCGCCAAAAATGACTGCGCCAAAACTGCACGCCATCGAGCGAGCGCGCGCTTCGCCGGACTCGGCTCAGCATTCTCCTTCCATCAGCCCGATTCCGGAAATCATCGCCGAGCTCAAGGCGGGCCGGATGGCGATTCTGGTCGATGAAGAGCAGCGCGAAAACGAAGGCGACCTCGTCGTCGCGGCTGACGCCATCACGCCGGATATTGTCAATTTCATGGCCAAGTTCGGCCGAGGCCTCGTATGCATGCCGATCACCGAGGAGCGCGCTCGGCAGCTCGGCCTCGCACCGATGACGCCGGTAAACCGATCGCTTCACGGCACCAATTTCACGGTATCGATCGAAGCCGCCGAGGGTGTCACGACGGGAATTTCCGCGGCCGATCGCGCGCGCACCATCCGTGTGGCATGCGCGGCCGACGCCCGCCCGGAAGACATCGTCCAGCCGGGTCATGTATTCCCCTTGGTCGCCCATGCCGGCGGCGTCCTTGCCCGAGCCGGCCATACCGAGGCGTGTTGCGATCTGGCACGGCTCGCCGGATTCTCCCCGGCCGCGGTTCTGTGCGAGATCATGAACGACGACGGTTCGATGGCGCGCTTGCCCGACCTCGTCGAATTCGCGCGCACGCACGCGCTGAAAATCGGCGCGATCGCGGACCTGATTCACTATCGCAGCCAGCATGAACGCCTGATCGAGCGTATCGGCGAGCGGCCGATACGCACCGTGGAGGGCGAATTTCGCTTGGTCGCATTTCGCGACAAGCTGAGCGACTCAACGCATCTCGCGCTCGTTCGCGGCGACATCGACGCCGCGCGTGAAACTGTCGTCCGTGTGCACGAGCCGGTGTCGATCGTCGATTTGCTCGACTACGGCAGCCGTGCGCACTCGTGGACCATCCCAGCCGCGCTGGCGCGGTTGGCGCAGGCCGAACGCGCCGTGCTGGTGCTGCTGCATCGGCCCGAGTCGGCGCAGGAGCTGCGGCAGCGCGCAATCGGCGAGCAGGCGTCCACAGACACCAAAATGGATCTGCGCAACTACGGCATCGGCGCACAAATTCTGCGCGACCTCAACGTAGGCAAAATGCGTTTGCTCGCCCGGCGTCGCAAAATGCCGAGCATGGCCGGATTCGATCTCGAAGTTACTGCGCACGAGGAGGCTCCTCCTCAGTTTTCTGCTCAGTCTCATACTCAGTTTCCTACTCAGTTTCCTACTTAGACATCGGCGTCGTGAAGCGTGGACCTTGGTTCGACTTCCGCATGGAATATCGCGTTGGTGGTCCGCGGCGACCACGTAACCGAGGGTAGCCGAGCGCAACCGATCCCGGCCAGCACATCATGACTCCCCGCAAGATTGCGACCAATACGCGTGCCGAGCATATGCGCGTCGGTGTCGTGCTCTGCCGCTTCAATGCCGCGATCGGCCAGCCGTTGCTGGAGGGCGCATTGCGCGCGCTCGGCGAGGCAGGCGCGCAGGAGTCATCGATCACTGTTGTCACGGTGCCCGGCGCGTTGGAGGCACCCCTCGCGCTGCAACGAATGGCGCAGAGTGGAGACTATGACGCGCTGGTTGCCCTGGGCGCGGTTATCCGTGGCGAAACGTTCCACTTCGAAATTGTCGCCACCGAATCGGCGTCCGGATTGGCGAGCGTTCAACTCGAGTTCGGCATCCCCATCGGCAATGGCATCCTGACCACCGACACCGAGGAACAGGCGCTCGCACGGGCCAGCGTCAAGGGTCACGAGGCGGCGATGACTGCGGTCGAAATGGCCAATCTCCTGGATGCCATCGATGAGGACTAGTCCGCGCCGGCGAGCGCGCGAATTTGCGCTGCAGGGTTTCTACCAGTGGCTGCTTTCCGGAAACGATCCCGCACTGATCCGAACCCAGCTCGCCGAGGTGTCCGGGTTTGCCAAGTGTGACACGCGATTCTTCGATGGACTCTGGCGCGGAATCACCGGCGAGTTCGACACACTCGTCGCCGCCTTTGCGCCGTTTCTCGATCGGGCGGCAAGCGAGCTCTCGCCGGTGGAAAAAAGCATACTTACCATCGGCGCCTGGGAGCTGCTGCGCGAGCCGGAAGTGCCTTATCGGGTGGCGATCAACGAGGCGGTTGAGCTCGCCAAGTCGTACGGGGGCACGGACGGACACAAATACGTCAACGGCGTGCTCGACAAACTGGCTGCAAGCGCTCGCGGTCCCGAAATTCTTGGCGCTCGTGCCGCGTCCTGACACGGTCGGCGCCAACAATCGCAGACCCTGACAGGGTCCGTCGAGGCTTTTGGACCGGCAACGATGGCGGCGCTGACCGAATTCGAATTGATCGACCGGTTTTTCCGCCGTCCGGAAAGCAGCGCGGACAGCGCGCGAGGCATCGTTCTCGGCATCGGAGACGACGCAGCGCTGCTCGCTCCCACGCCGGGCAACCAACTCGCGGCCTCGGTCGACATGCTGGTGTCCGGTCGCCATTTCTATGCCGATGTGGATCCCGAAGCGCTCGGCCACAAAGCACTCGCGGTCAATCTTTCCGACATGGCGTCGATGGGTGCGACCCCGCGCTGGGCCCTGCTCGCGGGAGCGCTTCCCGACGCGGATGCGCAATGGCTGAAGGGCTTTGCGCGCGGATTTTTCGCGCTGGCGAAGGCGCACGGCGTCGATCTGGTCGGAGGCGACACCACGCGCGGTCCGCTCAATCTTTGCGTCACTCTGTTGGGAGAAGTTCCGGCTGGGAAGGCGCTCCTTCGCAGCGGCGCGCTCGCGGGCGATTCCATCTGGCTATCCGGCGCGCTCGGCGACGCGTCGCTTGCACTCGCGCATCACGCCGGCCGGGTTGTTCTTACCGCCGCCGAAGCTGCGGCGTGTTGGAACGCGCTTTTGCAGCCCGCGCCGCGGGTCGCTCTCGGTATACAGTTGCGCGGTATCGCGTCGGCCGCGATCGATGTTTCCGATGGTCTGGTCGGCGATCTCGGACATGTCCTCGAAGCGTCGAAAGTGGGCGCGGTACTAGAGTTGGCCTCGATTCCTCGTTCGAAGGCGCTCGACCGGCAACTCGCGAGCTCGGCGCATGACATCGCGCTCCAGTGTCTGCTCGCGGGTGGCGACGATTACGAACTATGCTTCACCGCCGCGCCAGCGCACGATCGGCGCGTCGTGACGCTTGCGATCGAGCTAGGGCTTGAGCTGCGTCGTGTCGGAACCATCGCTGCCGAAGTCGGATTAGTCGTTCAGGATTCGTCGGGGCCACTTCTGCCTCTGCCACAAGCCTACGATCATTTCGCGGCGTGAAAAATACTTTCACACCGCGTGCCCACGATCACTTCGCGACGTGAAAAGGACGCCGACGCTCGCATTCCTGTTCGGGCATCCGGCGCATTTTCTCGCGCTCGGCTTCGGCGCCGGCCTGTCGCCGATGGCGCCGGGAACGGTGGGCACGCTGGTCGCATTGCCGCTCGCGGCACTCTTGCACGCGACGGTGGACGACGCCGGTTATCTGATCGTGGTGGCAATCACGTTTGCCGTCGGCGTGTGGGCCGCCGACCGAACCGGCCGCGCATTGGGCGTTGCCGAT
>DASPYC010000015.1:0-13997 GCA_035636955.1 Casimicrobiaceae bacterium | reverse complement strand
GGGATCGTCCGGGAGCAGCGGCTTGAACACACGCCGGGACTCCCGAATTCGACATTTCAATGGTGGTTTCGGCCAACCTCCGAATTTGATATTCCTCCGGATTCCCGGTTGATCGACCCGGTAACGTCATTGGCGGTGCCCGTCAGCGCTATGACGCCGCCGATGAGATCGTCGACATAGCAGAACGACCGCGTTTGCGAACCGTCGCCGTAGATTGTTATCGGCTGATTCGTTAGCGCATGGACGACGAAATTGGACACGACACGCCCATCGTTCGGATGCATGCGCGGACCATAGGTATTGAAGATGCGCGCCACTTTGATTCCCAGGCCATGCTGGCGTCGATAATCGAAAAACAGTGTCTCGGCGCACCGCTTTCCCTCGTCGTAGCATGACCGCAGGCCGATCGGGTTCACTCTGCCCCAGTATTCTTCCGTTTGTGGATGCACTTCGGGATCGCCGTAGACCTCGCTGGTCGACGCCTGCAAAATCCTCGCTTTCGTTCGTTTGGCGAGGCCAAGCATGTTGATGGCGCCATGCACGCTCGTTTTGGTCGTCTGTACAGGATCGAATTGGTAGTGGATAGGCGAAGCAGGGCAAGCGAGGTTATAGATCTCGTCGATCTCGATATGGAGGGGAAACGTGATGTCGTGCCGAACGAGCTCAAACCGCGGATTGCCAAGCATCGACACCACGTTGTCGCGCGTACCGGTAAAGTAATTGTCCACGCAGATCACATCGTGGCCCCGCTCGAGCAAGCGTTCGCAAAGGTGCGAGCCGATAAAGCCCGCGCCGCCGGTGACGAGAGTGCGCCTACGCATCAATTCGTGCATCGGTCATTGCCTCGACAGTGGAACGGACACGTCGTTGCTTCGATAGGTGCTTAGCGGGCAACAGTCGGCGCAATCATTCGAACCATGAGAAACACTTCAATTGCGCTGGTCCACGACTGGCTCGAGGCGCCGGGTGGAGGAGAAGCGGTGCTCTCCGAGTTGGTGCGAATGTATCCCGGCGCCGATGTCTACGCACTAGTCGATTTTCTGACGCCGGCCGAGCGAGCCAAAATGGGTGTTGGCACAGTGAACACCTCGGCGCTGCAGCGAATGCCTGCTTCCCGACATTGGTTTCGATATGCAGCACTGCTCTATCCGGATATCGTCGAGCGTTTCGAGCTCTCGCGCTACGACCTTATTATCTCGGACTCCCATGCCGTGGCAAAAGGGGTGCGCAAAAACAAGAATCAACTCCATCTCTGTTATTGTTACACTCCTGCGCGCTTCGCCTGGACCATGGCCGAAACATACGGCGAACGCGCGGCGGGACGAAATCGCTGGTTAGCGCCTTTGGTCCGTTACGCGATGGCGCGATTTCGATCGTGGGACCGCGGGGCGAGTGAGCGCGTCGATCATTTTTTCGCAAGCTCACAACATATTGCTCGCGTGATCGCGGACTGCTATGACCGCCGAGCCGACGTTGTTTACCCGCCGGTTGATGCAGCGCGTTTCTCGTTGGCTGGAAATGGCGCACACACCGGGCCATACGTAACGGTTTCCCGTCTCGTTCCTTACAAGCGGATAGATTTGCTCGTTGAAGCGTTTCGTCGCATGCCGGCACGGAAGCTTGTAATTGTTGGGGATGGACCGGAGCGGCGTAACCTCGCGCGGTATCTGCCTTCCAACGTTACGCTCGCAGGACGGCTCGACGACTCCGATTGCGCCGCCATCGTTGGTGACGCGCGTGCGTTCGTGTTTGCTGCGCTCGAAGACTTCGGCATCGCTCCCATCGAAGCGCAAGCCGCGGGCACGCCCGTGATTGCATACCAGGGCGGGGCGATGAACGAGACAATCGTCGATTTGAATCAAGCCGCACCGACCGGAGTTCTGTACGACCGCCAGACGCCCGAGGCCATTATCGCCGCCGTCGAACGCTTTGAACGAGACGCCGTACGGATCGACCGCAACGCCTGTCGAGTGAATGCGTCGCGCTTCAGCCCGGAGCGATTTCGGATCGAGTTTCACGCCCGCGTCGACGCAGCGTTGGCGATGATGCACGGCGAAGCTCGCACGTCGCGACCCGTCGATGCGTAGCATCCTCAAAGAAAGCTCGACGCTACTCGACGTCGGGTTGCGGATATTCGATCCGCTTCTGGTCATCGTCGCGGGGTTCATCGCCTATCGCGCATATCTTGGACAAGGGGATCCGCCGGCACGATATATCGCGTCGATATTCGGTGTCGGCCTGCTCGCCTTCGCCATCTTTCCGTCGTTGGCGCTTTACCACTCGCAGCGTGGCATCAGCTTCTTCGACGAGGTGCGTGCGCTCGTTCTCGCCTGGTTCCTCATCGCCGTAACCGGCGGCGCATTCCTGTTTCTAAGCAAGACCGGCACCGAGTTCTCGCGCGGCTGGGCTTTGACTTGGATTCTGGGCGGCTTCGCCGCGCATTTCATGACGCGCGCTGCGTTGCGTTTCGTGCTGCGTAAGCTGCGACAGAAAGGCCGGAACCTGCGGCACATCGTCATCGTTGGCACCGAAGCCCACGCACGCGGCGTCGCAGCGCGTTTGCGGAATGCCCCATGGAGCGGCCTCGCCGTGCGGGCGTTCTATGCGAGCGAGCCGGTGCCTGCGAATGCATCGATCGATGGTGTACCCATTGCGGGCCACATTGAACGGCTCGCTGTGGATCTGCTCGTGGACCCGGTGGATCAAGTGTGGATCGCGCTGCCGCTCCGCGCCGAGGAGGAAATTCGGCGCTGTCTCGAATCGCTGCGCTCGACGTCCGCCGTACTTCGTTTCGTTCCCGACATTTACAGCTTTCATTTGCTGAATCACTCGGTCGGGGAAGTCGCCGGCATGCCGGTGCTAAATCTGACCGACACCCCGCTCGGTGGCGCCGGGGCGACGTGGAAAGCAATTGAAGACTACCTGTTAGGCCTTGCAATCACGGTCACTGTATCGCCAGTGATGCTGTTGATCGCGCTTGGCGTGAAGCTTACTTCGCGTGGCCCGGTGTTGTACCGCCAGGAACGGGTCACATGGAACGGACGCCGTTTCGTCATGCTCAAGTTCCGAACGATGCCGATCGACGCAGAAGTGGATACCGGCCCCGTCTGGATGCGCCGCGGTGAGGGACGCGCAACCGGGCTCGGCGCGATCCTGCGCCGATTCAGCCTCGACGAGTTGCCGCAGCTGATCAACGTCCTTCGCGGTGAAATGTCATTGGTAGGCCCAAGGCCTGAACGCCCGGATTTCGTTGCGGAATTTCGCAAGCGCATCCCCGGATACATGCAGAAACATCTGGTGAAGGCCGGCATCACAGGCTGGGCTCAGGTTAACGATCTGCGAGGCGACAGCGATCTGGCGCAGCGAATACAATATGACCTGTACTACATCGAGCATTGGTCGATCTCGTTCGACCTGCGTATTCTGGCGTTGACCCTTTGGCACATCCTGAAGACGCGCAACGCCTTTTGAACGCCGGGCCGATGGAGAGCGGCGCGCCATCTGATTCTCAGTCGGCTCCAGCCGTTCCAGCTGCAATAAGCGCACGTCGCGTAGCGATCACCTTCCTGTCCGCGCTTGCCGGCTGCACCCTTGTCTATCTTGTGTTCGCGATAGAAGGAAAATGGTTCTCGGCGGTCCCGGATCGCTTTTTTGGCGCGAACAGTCTTGTGATGGCGAGAGGAAGCGCGGTTCGTGAAGGCGACGAGCTCGTTATCACGCACGAAGGTCCAGGCGGCGAAACGATCGTTTCCGTTGTGACGGATCTGCGTTCCGCCGATTACCCTGTCATCGGATGGGTGGCCATAGATGTACCGGAATCAGCCCAGGTCACGCTCCTCTGGCATACCGATTACGAGCCCGCCCAGATAAGAAAGCTGCCGGTCCGCGTCGTCTCCGGACGGCTGTTGCCCGTAGCGGTCGTTACCGATTCGCACTGGGTTGGCCGCATAGGAGGGCTCGCTTTGGCGATTCATGGCGGGCTCACTCAACCGATCCGCCTGCGCGGTGTCATTGCCAAACCCGCCGATGCAAAGGAAACGGTGGTCGACCGCGTTCGCGAATGGATCGCGCTCGAGCCGTGGACGGGTGCGTCGATAAACACGGTTACCGGAGGGGCCGATGTTCAGGACTTGCCCCTTCCGCTATTGCTCGTAGCGGCAGTCGCGGCCGCAGCCGCGGCACTGATCTGGAGTTTTCGTCGCCGGTTGCGCCTAATAGCGCCTTCGCTGGCGATTGTGATCGGCGCAATGTTCGTCGTCGCATGGTTCGTTCTCGATGCGCGATGGACGTTCAATCTTGTTCGTGAAGCACGCGAAACCGCGCTTCGCTACGGCGGCGGTAAAGACTGGCGAGAAAAGCATCTCGCGGCAGAGGACGGGCCGCTTTTTGCATTCGTCGAAAAGGCGCGCAAAGTGCTGCCCGCTGCACCGACGCGCATTTTCGTACTTGCCGATGCGCATTACTACCGCGGCCGCGCCGCGTTTCATTTGTACCCGCACAATGTTTGGTACGATCCTTACTACAACACTGTACCTCCTGTCGATCGGCTCCGAACGGGCGACTTCATCGTTGTCTATCAACGCAAAGGCGTGCAGTACGACCCCGGAGGTCAGCGGCTGCGTTGGGACGGCGGTGCAGTAGTGCCCGTGGAGCTCAAGTTCCTCGACGGTGGCGGCGCGTTGTTCGTCGTCCGATGACTTCGCGGCCGCCGTTACGACCATGTTGAGCGACGCCCTGCGCCTCGGTGTCGGGTGGGCGGTGCCATGGATACTCGGAGCATCCCTCCTTACCACCTCCCGAGACTCTGCGGGATCCTTTCACAGGACTGGTGAAATTGCATGGGTCGTCGGTTGCGGCTGGTTCATCGGTGCATTCGCGCTCACCGTTTGGATGCGCATCCTGTCCGCGCTCAATGTGCAATTTTCCTGGGCTAGCATCGCCGGACCCCTGGTTATTGCCGCGGCGTCTCTTGCCGCGCTAACGGCGCATCACGGCAGCCGCCGCGAACGGATCGAAGGTGCGCGTGCAGCCTGGAACGAATTGCGAGGTGCCGCGCTGTCTAGATGGAAGCTTGCACTCTGGTTCGCAACGCTCGCCTGGTTGGCGTTGCGCTCGCTGATCCTGTTGTTCGACGTCGTCACGCTGCCACTCTACCCATGGGACGCCTGGATCCAATGGGCAACGAAGGCGCGCGTTTGGTACGAGCTTGGCCATATCGTGCCGTTCGAGCGCAGCGACCCGTGGTTCGCAGCAGGCGGGACCGCATGGTTCGATGCTGCTCCGAACTATCCGTCGACGGTTCCGCTTTGGCAGGTCTGGACGAATGTGACGCTCGGCCGCTGGGACGATTCGTTGATGAACGTTCCATGGTGGCTGCTCGCCGTGGCGTTTACGTTTGTCATATACGCGGTGTTGCGCCGCGCGGGATACGAGCCGCTCGGCGCGCTGATCGGAACGTGGATCGTGTCGTCGCTTCCGCTCGCCAACGTACACGTTGCGCTTGCAGGCTATGCCGATCTGCCAATGGCGGCTTATTACGCTTTGGCGGCGATCGCCTTCTGGCGGTGGACCGAGCAACGAACAATTGCGAACGCCGCCGTCGCGTGCGTGCTCGCTGCGGCGTGCGCAACCGTGAAAACGCCGGGCGTCGTATGGGCGTTGACGCTCTTGCCCGCGCTGGTTTTGATCGCGTTTCCTCGCAAGGGCGTGGCGGTCGTGGCCGCGGCGCTGGCGATCGCGCTGACGGCGTTATTGGTCCTGGCGCGGATAGAAGCCACTGTGCTCGGCTACCACCTTCATCTCGACTTTGGTCCTCCTTGGCTCGGCATGTTCGAAAGCATGTTCCTGCTCGGCAACTGGCACTTGCTGTGGTACGCCGTGTTGGCCATTGCGATACTTGGATGGCGGGAAATCGTGAGCCAGCCCATCGCGCCGCTTTCAGCGACCATTGCAGCGGGCCTGTTGTTCCTGTTCATTGTCTTCGCCTTCACGAATGCCCGAGCATGGGTGACCGATCAAACGACCGTGAATCGCGCCATTCTTCATCTCGCTCCGCTCTTATCGATCTGGGCGTTGATCGTCTTTCACGCCTGGCTGCAGCGCCTGCGCGGGATGGCTGCGACATCCGTAGCATCCGCGGCGTAGCATTGGCCGATTGTTTGTGGTCGAGCTTCCCAGCGTCACGCTGATCGCCGTCGATACCGTCAACCACGCGTTGGCGCTGCGCGCGCTCGCCTGCTCACGTGCAGACGTGCGTTTCGCGCGCACGTTATTTGTCACCGACAAAGTTCCCGCCGAAATCGCCGTGCCGGACGGCATCGAGATTGCCACGATCGGCCCGCTAGGGTCGCGTGAAGCGTATTCCGAATTCGTGCTGAAAGGCTTGTCGTCTTACGTGGCGACGACGCATGCGCTGCTCGTGCAATGGGACGGCTACGTGATCAACCCTGTCGCTTGGGAGCAAGCGTTCCTCGACTGCGACTACATCGGCGCGAAGTGGTTTTGGCAGCCGGAGGGACGCCGCATCGGGAACGGCGGTTTCTCGCTGCGCTCGCGCCGTCTGGTCGAAGCTTTGCGGGATCCGCGGATCGTGGTTGCGGAGAACGAGGATCTGACAATCGGTGCGACGTTTCGACCGCTGCTCGAAGCCGAGCACGGCATCCGCTTCGCCGACGAAGCGATGGCCGATCGATTTGCATTCGAAGCAGCTTACCCGATTGCCAAACCGTTCGGCTTTCACGGACTCTTCAACTTTTGCCGCATCGTTCCGGCCGACGAGTTAGCGGCGCTCGCCGAACACTTCTCCGATGCAATCGCGCAATCGCCGCAGTTGGCGCAGCTCATTCGCAACTGTGTCGCGCTGGGTCAATGGCAAGCGGCCATCGCGCTCGCGCGACGACGATTGACCGCCACGCCGCACGACAGCGAGGCGGAGAGTCTATTGCGACGAGCCGAGGAGGCAACACGCACAGCGCCAGCCGCCGGTCGCAACGATCCGTGTCCGTGCGGTAGCGGCAAGCGCTTCAAGCATTGCCATGGATCGCTTACCGCTCCCGCATCGGCGGATGACCTCGCGCAGCGGGCATTGGCCGCGCATCGTCGCGGAGACGTCGACGCTGCCGACCGCGAATATCGCGCTGCGCTCGCGCAATCGCCCAATCATCCACTCGCCTTGCATTATCTTGGCGTCATCGCCTACCAACGCGGACGCTTGATCGAGGCGTTGCCGCTGCTCGAGCGCGCGGCGCAATTGCGTCCAGATGAGCCCGAGTTTCACAACAATTTGGGCCTCACGCTTGTCGAGCTCGACCGACATGACGACGCAATCGACGCATACCGACGCGTAATCGCCAGGAATCCGATCCATGCGACCGCGTGGAACAATCTGGGTCTTGCGCTCGCCGGCTGCAACAGACTAACGGAGGCCATCGACGCCCTTCGCGAGGCGGTCAATCTTCGTCAGGACTTCGGCGAAGCGCATTGGAACCTCGCGCTCGCATTGCTTGCGCACGGTGATTTCGCGGAAGGCTGGCGCGAATACGAATCCCGACTCTCATTGCCTCAGCTCGGTGGACTGAGGCAGGAACCGACGACGCCGCGTTGGCGCGGCGAAGACATCTCACGAAAAACGCTGTTACTTAACGCGGAGCAAGGGCTTGGCGACACGCTGCAATTCATTCGCCTTGTATCGAAAATCGCCGAGCGCGGCGCCCGCGTCGTCGTTGAAGCTCCACCGTCATTGGCTCGACTGCTTGCAAGCGTGCCCGCGGTCGACGAAGTTTGCAGTGCCGGCGATGCGCTTCCCGCCCACGATGTCCACATACCCTTGCTGTCGGTTGCAGAAGTTGTCAGCATCAACGCGCGCAACATTCCGGCCGATGTTCCTTATCTCGGCGTCGACGCCGCGCACCGTCGATCGGTCGTGGACGAGGTTGCGGGCGTTGCGGGGCGCAGGCGCAAAGTCGGCATTGCGTGGGCCGGCGCCCGCCACAATGCCAACGACCGTCGTCGCTCATGCCCGCTTGCGCTATTGTCGACACTATTCGATATGGGTGATGTCGCGTGGTTTTCGCTGCAGAAAGGCGACGGCGAAGAGGAGATCGCCGCTGCGCCGAATGCAGAGCGTGTTGTGTGCCTCGATGCTCGCAACGATTTCGATCGGACGGCCGCGCTCGCAGTCGCCATGGATCTCATCATTTCGGTTGATACGAGCATTGCCCATCTTGCCGGGGCGCTCGCGCGACCGACGTGGATCTTGTTGCCGTTTGCCGCCGATTGGCGTTGGCGCACCGCGGGTAACGAGACGCCTTGGTACCCGACGGCGCGCCTGTTCCGGCAGCCTCGGCGCGGCGATTGGGCAAGTGTTGTGACCGAAGTCCGCGCATCGCTCGCTGAATGGATCGCACATCGATGACCGACCCGGGCATCGCAATACGGGACGCGTTGGCGCGAGGTGATTCCACGGCAGCGTTGCAGATCGCCCAAGCGCACGCCGCTTTAGAGCCGCGCGATGTCGACGCCGCACGTCGATATGCGACGCTTTGCAGCCAGCTCGAAAACGGTGACGTCGAACGCGCGTGGCGGACCGTTCTCGTCTTGACCGAAGGCGATCCCGAGGCGCATTACATGCTCGGCAACGTGGAAGGCGATCGCAGCAACTTTAAAGCGGCGGCCGATCATTTTCGCGCGGCGCTCCTTCGTGCGCCGACGCACCCACAACTTCGTGCAAGCCTTGGACTCGCGCTCGACGAGCTTGGCGAGCTTGCCGAGGCTGAAGCGTGCTTCCGACAGGCGCTTGGTAGCGTCGCAGATGCGCCTTATCCGCTGATCGCAGCGCTTGCGCGCAATTTGTTCCGTCAGCGCCGCTTTGTCGACGCGCTGCGATATTTCGACATGCTGTCGCGCAGATTCGGCATTGCCGACGCGAGTCTCGACTTGGCTTATGCGGTATGTCTTTCGTCCACCGGACGCGAGGACGAAGCCGACGCGATGTTTCGCCGGGCCATCGAATTAGACGCGACCGCGCCTGGCATTGCGCGTGATTACGCGGCATTTCTGATGCGTCGCGAACGTTACGCCGACGCGATGCAAATTCTCGAACCGGCGCACGATCGCTTCGGCAGCGATCTCCTCGCTTCCAGCATGCTGCTCGTTTGCCGGTTGCAACTTGCCGACTGGCGCGACGTCGGGACGCTACGAGCAACGGTCACCGACGGCGCAGCGCGCGGACTTACAGCGAGTGATGACATCATCCCGGCGTACGATTTTCTGGCGATCTGCGACGATCCGCTCCTCCAACGCACCGTCGCCCAGCGTTGGGCAAATACAGAAGCCCCCGGCGTCGCACCATCGCCGCCGATGCGAAGGTCGAATGGCGGCAGGCTGCGTCTCGGTTTCGTGTCGTCCGACTACAACAATCACCCGGTAGGCCGCCTGATTGTCGGTCTGTTCGAGCGGCTGGATCGGCGCCGTTTCAAGATTGTGGCGTACGCGACTGCGCCGAGAAGCAGCGATCGTTTCGGCGCCCGCATCGAAAATGCTGTCGACCACTATCGGATGCTCGATCCGCGCGATCCCGCGGTCAGCGCGCGCACGCTGGCAAACGACGCGATCGATGTTCTGTTCGATCTGAATGGGTTTTCGGGCGGTGAGGCCGTCCGGATTTTTGGGGAGCGGCCTGCACCCGTGCAGATCAACTTTCTCGGCTACACCGGCACGCTCGGCTCGTCTGCATACGATTTCATCGTGACCGATCGATACTGCGTACGGCCGGAACAGCGAGCCGCGTTCACCGAGCGCCTTCTATACATCGATCCCTGTTATTTGCCCTCGGATCCGCAGCGTCAGCTCGCAACCGTGATCTGCAGCCGTTCCGACTACGCACTGACGCCGAGTATGTTTGTTTTCGCTGCATTTGCGGCCGTCTACAAGATCGTCCCGGAGATGTTCGATTGCTGGATGACGCTGTTGCGAGACGTTCCGGACAGCGTGCTGTGGCTGCGACATCTCCCGACGGACCGCCTCGAACGGTTGCGAACGGAGGCCGCGCGACGCGGTGTCGACCGAGCGCGCCTCTTTTCAGCGCCGGGCGAAAACATCGATCGATACCTTGCCCGTTTTGCCCTTGCGGATTTATTCCTCGACAGTGCGCCATTTGGATCGCACACCACCGTGAACGACGCTCTTTATGCCGGATTGCCGGTAGTCACCTTTGTCGGCGAGAGCTTCGCAAGCCGCGCATCGGCAAGCCAGCTTCAAGCTGTCGGACTGCCGGAGTTGATTGCCGACAATCTGGATCAGTATGGCGAGATCGCCAGGACGCTGGCGACAAATCCCACCCGATTGACGGAAATCAAACGCTCGCTCGCCGACACGCGATCGCGCTCATCGCTATTCGACATGGAAGCGTACACGCGCGCGTTCGAGACGGCAGTGGTCCAGGCCTACGAGAGCCACGCTTCTGACAAATGACGAGTCCGGATCGCAAAAAATGTTTGATTCAGGGCATCACGAATGTCCCGGCACCGACGGCGAGCACTTCCGGCGCCTTCCGGCGCAACGCCTCGATATAGGCGGCCTCCAGATTTCGCGTGTGCGCTGGCATGTCGGTCAAGGCGGAAGATGACAGTCCGGCACGGATGGCGTCGCGCACCTCCGCCATGAATAAGCGATCGGTGGCGAGCTTGGCCGCAATCGCAACATATTCGCTTCCGCTGCGCGCGATCGTCTGCGTAACACCCAAGTTCGACAGAATCGAGAATGACGTCCGCTCGGCATGCCGCTTGCCCACGAGAGTCACGACCGGAATTCCCATATCCAACGCTTCAAGCGTGCCATTGACGCCGCCATAAGGCATCGGGTCGAGAACGAAATCCACCAGCGCATAGCGCGTCTGGTTGTCGGAATCCGTCGTCGACTGCGGCACGAATACGATCCTCCGAACATCAATTCCCGCAGCTTTGACAAGGCGTGCATAAAGCGGCGCGAGCGCAGCATTCACCGGCGAGAATGCGAGTCGCGCAGCGGGAAGTCGGTCCAGCACTTGCCGCCAAAGCGATAGACAACGACGCGACAGCTTGAGTCCACTCACAAACGCGCCGATCACCACGGCGTCGGCCGGAATGCCGAGCGTCTCGCGCGAAAATTTTCTCGGGCCGGCAATCTCGATGTGGCGATATGGGTAGACACAGCCTGCCATCGGCAGCAACGTCTCCAGTTGATGGAGCTGGTTTTCCGCGACATCCGCGTAATGGTCGGTCAGCTTGAAATCGACGGTGGAAAGACCGAGGGTTCCGGCGCTTGCGATATGCGTGATTTGAACGCGCGCAGGTTTCAACCCGAGTATCCCTGGTCGCGCACCCTTCGTGTGCGTCGACAAGTCAACGAGCACATCGATGTCGTCGGCTGCGATGCGCGCTGCCGCCTCACGTTCGGGAAGTCCGGCCAAGATGTCGAAGCGGTCGGCCGCGCTTCGGAATCGCTCCGTCCAGTCGTCGCGCTGCCCGGAGAGCGAATAGAATGCAATCTCGAAACGCTCGCGATCGTGATGGCGAACCGCTTGCCACATCATTTTGCCCATGACGTGATTGCGCAGGTCCGCCGACAAATAGCCGATCCTGATCCTGCCTTGACGGTGGTGCGCGATCCGCGGCAACGGCTCGCCGTAGATGCGGCGCGACGCCTGGTCGTAGGTCTGCGTGAGACGATGAATCAGTTCCGGTTCGACGTCGAAATACAACAATAGGAACAGAAGCTCCTCGAGCGAATCAACCATCTCGCGGACATCCTGCGAGTTGAAGCGTTCGTTACGCAAGCCATCCAGATAGTGTTCGACTCGATCAAACTCTCCGCTCCATTGGCACACTTCGAGCGCGTGCACCGCAAGCGGCAACGCGTCGGGGCAGTTCGTCTCGAACTGCTGGAAATTGGTGCGCCAGGCATCGATTCGGCCACTCGCCAGCAAGAGCTCGCCCCGGTTTTTGTACGCCGTAACGTGCTTGGAGCTGCGGGTTAGTACGGCGGAGAACGCGGATATCGCAGCGTCACGGTTGCCGAGTTCCGCGAAGATCGTTCCGAGATTGAAATCGGCGGCAATGAGATCGGGATTGAACGCGAGCGCTCGCTGATAGGCGCGCGCTGCATCAGCGTGGCGCCGCTGCATCTGCAACGCAACGCCATGGTTGTAGTGCGTTTCGCCATCGATAGGTTCACGCAGCAGCGCAGCCTCGAACCACGCTGCCGCACGTGCGCCGTCGTGCGCCGCCAAGCTTGCGGATCCGAACGCCCGCAACAGCGCGGGCGGCGGATCGTCGGTCATTGTGATGCCCTGCTCCGCTAGCGCGATGGCATCATGAATGTCGCCGGCGTCGATGGCGACACGAATGGCATCGACCCTTGCCGCGACATACTCGGGTGCTGCTCGGAGGGCATGAGAAAATTCAGTGCGTGCTTGATCAATAGCGCCTTGTTCGCGCAGCGTGACACCCAACAAGTAATGCGCGCGTGCAAACTCCGGCTGCAGCTCGACAATACGCTGATAATTCGCATGCGCCACAGTTCGATCGCCTGCGCGATGCGCATCGACGGCGTTCACCCACAAGGCATTCATCGTCGCCGCATCGGGAACCGTGTGATCGCCGTCTGCTATCGAACTCTGCAAGCGTTCGAGAGCCGCCATCAGTTCGTCCAAGTCCTCGGCGACGTCGTCTATCAATGGCGGATGATTACGCGCGCGGAGCGCCGCGATCGTCAGGCGGACGCGCGCCGGTCGCGGCGCGAGAATGATCCCAACAGGCGCAGTCAATCCCGCAAGGTCGATCGCAACGTCAGCGTCGAGCGCAGCGAGCCGATGGGCGCGCACATCGTCGGCGCGTATCACCGTCAAGTCAAAGCGGTCGCCAGGCAATGCGCATATTCTTGCCTGGGTCTGTGACGCGACATCATCGCAACCCGCGAGTACGACGACGCGCAAACGTTCACCACCGGTTCGTCTCGGCCAAATCACCGGCGCACCGCTTCGATCCACGCGTGCGCAGAGGGCGGCGTAGTGCTGCGCGAGTCCGACGCTTACGCTCAGCACAGAGGGTGCAAGCGTCACAACCGCGAGTGCAACGCGTCGCAAAGCGTCGTGGTCGCTCACAGCCCAGGGCCGAGCAAGCAATGCTTCGAGCCACACGTCGCGACGCGGTGCGTTGTTTTCGTCGAGTTCCGCGAGGCGTTCGATCACACACGCCAGCAACGACGCTGGCATTGCCGAGAAGCGGCTCGTAATCGACTCGCTCGCGACCACAGCATCGCGAATCGCTTCGTTGCTTTGGCGCCGAGGGTGCAAATCGAGAACGAGTGCCAGCGATCCGCCGATCGCGGGCGCGGAAAGCAACTCGGGTTTGCGGGCAATCGTTTCGCAAAGTGCGCGAGCCGCCGCGGCGTCGTCTGCGAGCCATAGGGCGGCAATCGATGCAATCGCTTGCGAACGGTAATCGTCAGGTGCCAGCTCGAGGACATGCGCCGCGACATCCGCGGCGGCGGCATATTCGCCGATGCCGATAAGAGCTTCCGCCAGCGCTTGATGCGACGCGCGTTGCTCTGGCGCAAGCTTTGCAGCCTCCCGCCAGCGTGCAATCGCGTCGGGCAGGCAGCCGAGCTGCCAAAGGACTTCACCGAGATGAAAGCGGACGTCGATACTTTGCGGCGCTTCACGGAGCGCGCGCCGAAAACAGAGCATCGCGTCGACGGCTCGGCCCTCTCGCTGATGGCTGCGGCCGCGCGCGAGCCACTCGGCGAACGCTTTCGACGTCATGTCTTGAGACGCGCTTTCAGCGCATCGAGTACCGGCCGCGGCGTCACGCGATACAGCGTCCGTCCGACAATCGTATGACGTAGGGCCAGCGCGACTTGCGCCACACGCACTACAACACCTGGACGCACGATCTTAGCGTCGGGCCCGCTGGGCGGAATTGCAGGCGCCGTGATCGACGGGGGTACCCATCGGCGATAGC
>DASPYC010000014.1:0-3158 GCA_035636955.1 Casimicrobiaceae bacterium | reverse complement strand
TCGACGATCAACAACGACGGCAAGCCGCTGTTGATGTTCGCGGATGCCCATTATTCCGTCGGCGCGGCGTAGAGCGCTCGTCCTGCCAGGATCGCGTCGCGCCGGACGTAATAACTGCTCAGATTGAAGCGTCGGCTAGCGACGCTTGACCTTCGCGTCCCGGTAATCATCCAAGCCTCTTTCTGGTTCCTTCCGTCGGCGACCGGGGCTAGGTACTGGCTACTTGCGGCCGGGGAGAACCCGGCTTCCGCACTCGGCTAGAATGACTTCAACGGATTGCCTTTCGCGTCGGCGGGTTTCCGAAATCGCCCATTCGAGTTGTATTGAACGGGTTGACGCGATCAAGGCACGCGTTTTGCACGTGCTTTCCAGCGACGTACGCCGCACCGGCTGTATTTGCGTTAACTTGCAATAAGCCTACGCATATTGCGGTCTTTCTGCGTCGGGCGGCACTTTGGCTTGACAGCGACCCTCGGCGGCCCCATTTTCAATCAGCGATCATTTACCGAGACTCGAATGCCCACAGACCTCCTTCCGTCCACCGACATCACAGCGTTGCCGTTGTTGCCATTGCGCGACGTCGTGGTGTTCCCGCATATGGTGATGCCGTTGTTTGTCGGGCGCCCCAAATCGATCAAGGCGCTCGACGTGGCAATGGACGCCGGAAAGCACATTCTGCTTGTCGCGCAGCGTCAAGCGGCAAAGGACGACCCCGCTGCCGACGATCTCTACGATATCGGCACCGTCGCGACCGTTTTGCAGATGCTGAAGCTGCCCGACGGCACCGTTAAGGTGCTGGTCGAGGGTACGCAGCGCGCGCGGATTGTGCGAGTCGAGGAGCGCAGCGAATATCTCGCCGCGGACGCGCAGGCGATCCCGGGCGATGCCGGTCAACCGCACGAGATCGAAGCGATGCGACGCGCGCTGCTCGCGCAGTTCGATCAATACGTCAAGCTCAACAAGAAGATTCCCCCGGAAATCCTTACCTCGATGTCGGGTATCGACGATGGCGGCCGGTTGGCCGACGCGATCGCCGCGCATTTGCCGCTCAAGCTCGAACAGAAGCAGCAAATCCTCGAGATGAGCGAAGCGGGCAAGCGGCTCGAGCACTTGTTGGGTGTGCTCGAAGGCGAAGTCGACATCCTTCAAGTTGAAAAGCGCATCCGCGGCCGCGTCAAGCGCCAGATGGAGAAGAGCCAGCGCGAGTACTACCTGAACGAGCAGGTCAAGGCGATCCAGAAGGAGTTGGGCGAAGGCGACGAAAACGCCGATCTCGACGAGATGGAAAAGAAGATCAAGGCCGCCCGGATGTCGAAGGAAGCGGAGACCAAGGCGCTGTCGGAGATGAAAAAGCTCCGGATGATGTCGCCGATGTCGGCCGAGGCGACCGTCGTGCGCAATTACATCGATACGCTGTTGGGCCTCCCTTGGCGCAAAAAGAGCAAGATCAGCAAGGACCTTGCCAACGCGGTGAAGGTGCTCGACGCCGATCATTACGGCCTCGAGAAGGTCAAGGAACGGATCGTCGAATATCTTGCGGTCCAACAACGCGTCGATCGTTTGAAGGGACCGATTCTCTGCCTCGTCGGACCACCCGGCGTCGGCAAGACATCGCTCGGACAATCCGTTGCGCATGCGACGGGTCGTAAATTCGTCCGCATGAGCCTGGGCGGTGTGCGCGATGAAGCCGAGATTCGCGGCCATCGTCGCACCTACATCGGCTCGATGCCCGGCAAGATCCTGCAGAACATGACGAAGGTCGGTGTGCGCAATCCGCTGTTCCTGCTCGACGAAGTCGACAAGATGGGCATGGACTTCCGCGGCGATCCGTCGTCGGCGCTGCTCGAAGTGCTCGACCCCGAGCAGAACAACACGTTCGTCGATCACTACGTGGAGGTCGAGTACGACTTGTCGGATGTGATGTTCGTCGCAACGGCCAACACGATGAACATTCCGGCGCCGCTGCTCGACCGGATGGAAGTGATCCGTCTTTCGGGCTACACCGAAGACGAAAAGATCGCGATCGCGCGGCAATACCTGTTGCCGAAGCAGATGAAGAACAACGGCATTCGGTCCGAAGAGCTGCACGTTGCCGAAAGCGCGTTACGCGACATCGTCCGTTATTACACGCGCGAAGCTGGCGTGCGCAATCTCGAGCGCGACATCAGCAAGATCTGCCGCAAGGTCGTCAAGGCGCTGTTGCTGAAAGAGAGCGAAGGCAAGGCGCGTCGTGCAAAAGGTCCGGTCGATATCAACTCGAAGAATCTCGACAAGTATCTCGGCGTTCGCCGCTTCACGTACGGCATCGCGGAGCGCAAGAACCAGGTGGGTCAGGTCACAGGGCTCGCGTGGACCGAAGTCGGCGGTGATTTGCTGACGATCGAAGCGGTGTCGTTGCCCGGTAAAGGCAAGACAACGACGACCGGCAAGTTGGGCGAGGTGATGAATGAGTCGATCGCGGCCGCGTTGTCTGTCGTTCGGAACCGCTCGCGTCACCTCGGCATTCCGACGGACTTCTACACGAAGACCGATCTGCATATCCACTTGCCAGAGGGTGCGACGCCCAAGGACGGGCCATCGGCAGGCGCGGCCGTTTGCACAGCGATCGTGTCGATCCTGACAGGCATACCGGTGCGCTGCGATGTGGCGATGACGGGTGAGATCACGCTGCGGGGCGAAGTGCTGCCGATCGGCGGGCTCAAGGAAAAATTGCTGGCGGCGGGTCGTGGTGGCATCAAGACAGTGCTGATCCCGGAAGAGAACGTGAAGGATCTTGTCGAAATTCCGGACGAGATCAAGAATCGTCTCGACATCCATCCGGTGCGTTGGATCGAGCAGGTCTTGGAACAAGCGCTCGAATCGCAACCGGTGCCGTTGCCCGAAGAAAAGGACAAGGCCGAAGAGGCGGTGCCGCCCGCGACACCGACGGACGACAGCGCTGCCGTCATCAAGCATTGACCTCGCAAACAGGGGAAACGGGTCAGTCGGCGCTAGCCTTGGCCTACGCTTGCGGCCGGGTTGACCAATGCGGCCGCTGTGCTGCGACCGGAGGGGGAGCAATGTGCGCCTTGGGGCAGCCCTGCGACGCACATAAGATGCATGCGGGCGTTTTCTTGCTGACGCCTGCTAGGGAGCATTCGTGAACAAATCCGAAATGA
>DASPYC010000013.1:0-4418 GCA_035636955.1 Casimicrobiaceae bacterium | reverse complement strand
TAAATGACGCGTCCCGCACCAATGTTCAGATGACCGACCTCGGAATTGCCCATCTGGCCTGGCGGCAGCCCAACGCGGAGCTCCGACGCATCGATCGCCGTGTGCGGACAGGTCGCCAGCAGCCGGTCCCAGTTGGGCATTCGTGCGCGGGTGATCGCGTTGTCGGGCGCGTCGGCGCGGCATCCGAAGCCGTCGAGGATCAAAAGGACGACGGGCCGCACGGCGGGACGCACGGCGGCCGGTGCCGATTTCGCTGCGGGTTGGGGTGGGGCGAGCGTGGCCATGAATGACGCTGAAGTGCGCTGGGAGCGAAACCGCCGATAACCCTACGGGTCTATACACGTCGACTCAGTTATTATTTTACCTTTTGTCTTCTTGACCTTATCCGATGTCGTTTCTTGCCTTCGCCGAAAAGAACTGGATGCTCTTTGCCACGCTGGTCGCGTCGGGCGCGATGCTGGTGTGGCCGCTTCTGAGCCGGCGCGTCGCGGGAGGACGCGAGCTCGGCACGCTAGGCGCGACGCAGCTCATCAACACGAAAAATGCGCTGTTGCTCGACGTGCGTGAAACGAAAGAAATCGACGGCGGCAAGCTGCCGAACGCGGTCCACGTGCCGCTTTCCCAACTCGCGAACCGCGGCGCTGAGCTCGCCAAGTACGTTTCGCGCCCGGTGATCGCGTATTGCGAACGCGGTCAGCGAGCCCGCGGCGCGACGGCGCTCCTTGCGAAGCTCGGCTTCAAGGACGTCTACCATCTTCAAGGCGGCTTCAAGGCTTGGAAGGACGCGGGGCTTCCTGTACAAAAGACATGAGCGACAGCCACAAGCGTAGGAGGCCACGTACGAGCTCTGGGGCGTGCCGGTGGCAACGATTCTGATGTATTCGACCGCGATCTGTCCCTATTGCACTCGGGCGG
Source organism: Casimicrobiaceae bacterium (assembly GCA_035636955.1). Lineage (GTDB taxonomy): Bacteria > Pseudomonadota > Gammaproteobacteria > Burkholderiales > Casimicrobiaceae > VBCG01. The sequence continues at coordinate 3,503 of DASPYC010000013.1, read as the reverse complement.
AGAGCTATCTGCGCAGCAAAGGCGTCGCTGAAATCGCCAAGGTTCGTGTCGATCTCGATCCGGCCCGTCGGGTCGAGATGATGCAGCGCACGGGGCGCCGGACGGTGCCGCAAATCTACATCGGCGATCGGCACGTCGGCGGCTACGAGGACCTGGTCGCGCTCGATCGTGCGGGCGGACTCGCGCCTCTACTTGCGATGTGAGCGCCGAAGGGCCTCGGCCTCCTTGGGTCCACGACGAGAGTCGCTGCAGTGAGAGTCGGCCTCGGGTGCCGACTCGCATTGGCCGTCGATCCCCGCGTCGCGGGGCCCCTCGCCGGCTGCTCGCGGCACTGCCCCTCGGCGCGAACTGCTCCCCCTCCGGAGGCAGCGCAGCGGCCTCATTGGCCACTAAGGCCGCAAGCGTGGGGGACTGATCCGGCGTTCGCGGCGAAAGGGGCGGTTAAGGTAAACTCGACCTTTTGCCTTTCGCGGGAGAAATTCGATGGCCGAACCCCAAAGCACGCCTCCGGCAGGTGACGCCGGTGCGCTTGTGCAGTTCTCGATCGAGAAGATCTACGTCAAGGATCTGTCACTCGAGAACCCCGGCGCGCCGCAGTCGTTTCAGATGACGGAAGCGCCGCAGATCGAGATCGGCCTTCGCACGCGCGGCGAGCAGATCGCCGCCGACACTTACGAGTGTGTGCTCACGTTGACGGTCACCGCGCGAGCCGGCGACAAGACGGTATTTCTGGTTGAAGCGTCGCAGGCAGGCGTTTTTGGCATCCGCGGCGTGGGCGCCGACCAGCTTCAACCGGTCTTGGCGATTCATTGCCCAACGGTGCTTTTCCCCTATGCGCGCGAGACCGTTGCCGATGCCACGATGCGCGCCGGTTTTCCTCCGGTCCAGCTGGCGCCGATCAATTTCGACGTCCTCTATCAGCAGCAACTTGCGCAGGTACAGCCGGCGCCTGCCGGCGCAGCGGCTAACGCAGCGCCTAATCAAATAAACTGAGTAAACTGAGTAATCAGAGGAGCCGACATCCGCTCGGATCGATGAGCGAGCGGTTGCGCCGGATCGTCATCACAGTAGCGCTCGCGCTGCCGGTGCTCGCCGCGGCCGCGGAATTTCGCGCCACGTCCGACGCGGCGACGATCCTTTATGACGCGCCTTCGGCCCGCGCCAAACCCTTGTTCGTCTATGGGCGCGATGTTCCGCTGGAAACGCTCGTCAGCGTCGAGGGCTGGACCAAAGTGCGCGATTCGAGCGGCACGATCGGATGGATCGCTAACCGCGCTCTCGCCGACAAACGCATGCTCGTCGTGCGCGCGCCGATCGCCGATGTGCGCGCGAATCCCGAAGATGGTGCAACCGTGGTATTCCGCGCTGAGCAGAGCGTACTGCTCGAGCTGGCGGAACCGGCAACGTCCGCCGCAGCGACGGCCTCGCCGGGTTGGGTCAAGGTGCGCCATCGTGACGGGCAGGTGGGATTTGTCCGCGTCGCGCAGGTATTCGGGTTGTAGCGCGCGGACGTGGATCAACTTCGGCGGATCACCTTCGCGGATTGATCGATGGCGACCGACGTGGCGATCTTCGGCGCGGGCGCTTGGGGCACGGCGCTGGCAGCCCATCTTGTGGCTCGCAGCGCACGCAATTCCAGTGTCGTTCTCTGGACGCGCTCGAGCGATCATGCCGACGCACTTCGCGGCACGCGTCGGAATTCGCGCTATCTCGCTGGTGTAACGCTTCCTCCTGCGCTAACGATCACATCGAAGCTCGACGATGCCGCGAGTGCCCGCACGCTCATCATCGCAACGCCGGTCGCAGCGCTCTCGGGGGTTGTGGACGCGATAGCCGCGACGGGCGCGTCGGCGCCGCTCGCCTGGCTGTCGAAAGGCTTCGTCGACGATAATCGCTTGCCTTCCGGCGTCGGGCTCGCGCACCAAATCATTGCGCCGCGTTGGCCGTCACCAGTCGGCGTGATTTCGGGTCCGAGCTTCGCGGAAGAAGTGGCGCAGGGACTGCCCACGGCGCTCGTGGCGGCAGCGACCGACCACGACTTTGCCCGCGAGCTCGCCGATCTGCTTCGCGGAGGAACGCTGCGGAGCTACGATAGTGACGACGTTGCCGGCGTCGAGGTCGGCGGCGCAATCAAGAACGTGCTGGCGATTGCGGCGGGATTGAGCGATGGGCTTGGGTTCGGACACAATGCGCGCGCCGCATTGATCACCCGCGGCATCGCCGAAACCGCGCGTTTGTCGGCTGCATTGGGCGGCGATGCGACGACGCTGATGGGACTGGCGGGCTTGGGCGATCTTGTCTTGACATGCACGGGAGACCTTTCGCGCAATCGGCGTGTCGGTCTGGCGCTCGCCCGGGGCGAGACCTTGCCCGGCGTCCTGGCGGCGCTCGGCCATGTCGCGGAGGGGGTTGCTGCCGCACGCGCGGCGACGATCCTGGCCCGGCACCACGGTCTCGAGATGCCGATCACCGAAGCCGTGCATCGCGTGCTGTACGAAGAGCTCCCCGTGCGCCGTGCCGTCGAAGCGCTGCTCGCGCGTGAGCCGAAGTCCGAGTCGTCATGACCGACGCGCGCTCGATTCAGACGATGCACGCGACCATATTCACCGCAGAAGGGACCATCGCATCATGCCGTCGTTCGCCCGCGCAACGCTTGTGTTCCTCGTCGTGATGACTCAGAGCGCAATTGGGGAAGAGTCCGCGTTCTTTCCACCCGAAACGCCCGTCAAGCCGGTCATTGACAAGCTCTTCGGCGTCACATTGACCGATCGGTACCGCTGGCTCGAGAACGGCAAGGATTCGACGGTCGAGGCATGGACGCGCGCCCAGCACGCGGCGTCGGTCGCGTATCTCGACCGGTCGGCGCCGGCGATTCCCGGCCTCAAGGATGAGCTGACGCGCTATTTCGATCGCGACAAGACCGATGCCCCATTCTTCAAGCATGGACGCGAATTCTTCCAGCGGACGAAGAAAGGCGAGCCGCAGGCGAGGCTTTACACGAGACTCGACGGCAGGGAAATTCTGTTGTTCGATCCAATCGCGCTCGATCCCTCGGGAAAGACCAAGCTCGGCGAGATTGTCCCGAATCGAGATGCGTCGAACCTTGCCGTCGGCATCTATGCGAAGGGTTCTGAAATCGAGGACTTTCACATCATCGATTCCCGCACCGGCGCGCGCATCGGTCCCGTGCTTACCGGACTCCGTTCATTTGCGTGGGCGCGGGATGAGCACTATGCGTTCGTTTCGCCGCGCACCGCGGAATCCGACGCGAAGCAGGAGCCGCATCGCTGCTACCGTCATCGGCTCGGAAGCAATCGAAGCGACGATCTGCTGCTGATCGCGATGCAGGACGCCAAGAACTGGTGCAGCGTGTACGAGCCGGAGGAGGCCGATCTGACGGTATTCGAGACCGGCGATTTCTGGTCAAACACGATACGCATTCGTCCGCTTGGATCGACTGTCGAGCCGCGGACGATCTATTCGAGCGACAAGTTCCAGGCGCA
>DASPYC010000012.1:0-7740 GCA_035636955.1 Casimicrobiaceae bacterium | reverse complement strand
GCCGCCGCGGCCGTCGCGCTGTTCGAATGCGTGCGCCGAAGCCGGGCGCGCGGATCACAATAAGACCGCGGAGAACTGCGCGCTCTCCTGACATCCCGAGCCGATAGCGGCGCTCCATCTCCCTTCGATACCTTGCGCTGTGGCCGTGATCTCCGACATATTGGCCGATCCCGAGAACACCGTTGTTCCGTTCTGCACGCACGTATAGTCGGCGCCCGAAATTGAATATTGTCGTCCGTGTTGCACGAGCGTCCCCGATAGCGTACATGCGTACGTCGGATACGCGAAGGCGAACGTCGCGGCGCCGGCGACCGTCTGCGTGACCTGCAGATCATAGGTCGCTTTGTAGGCGCCGTTATTCGACGAATTGTTGCAGCTGGTTTGCGCCGCCGAGATGCCGCCTGTGTACTGAGCGCCGATCGTCGGCGGCGTCAAGGGTTGGCGCTCAACCGCTTTTGTAACCGTGCCCACGCCGTTGACAGCGTACGTCAACGTCGCCTGGTATGCGTTCGTGCTGCTTGGACGAAACGACGCGGTGCCGACTTGTTGCGCAGCGCCGCCATCACTGGGATTCCACGGCTGGGCGTAATACGTTCCGGTCGTCGCGTAGAGTCCGCCGCTATAGGCGCCGCTCGAATCAAGCAACAAATCAGCGCTGTACCAAGTGGGCTTGTGATCCTGGCCGTAGATGAAGAACGTCAGGAACATAAAGTTGTCTGTCTGGATCACGTTGACGCCCCAGCCCCCTTCGGCCGGAATCCACCAGAGGTCGGTGTAGTCAGCCGCGCGAGTCGCGGGTGACGCGAAGGCAACGAGCGTCGCGACGACGCATGCAGAAAAGAAACGAAGAAGGCAATTCGAATGTTGCATGAGAGTCCTTTCGTGAATGCGCAACTCGAATTTTATCGTCGTGGTGGCATATGCGCGAAATCGTTCGTATCGAACATAGTCCCCCACGCATGCGGCCTCAGTCGCGAATGAGGCCGCTGCGCTGCCCCAGAAGGGGGAGTAGTTTGCGCCTTGGGACGGCCCGGCTGCGCTCACACGATGTCGGCGAGAGCGGCGATCGCGTGTCGTTGCGGCAACGATGGTTGCGCACCGCCTTGCGTGCACGCGAGCGAGCCCGCGGCGATGGCCTCCCTGAGCGCGCGCATCCACGGCGTACCCCGGTCAAGCGCCGCGGCGAGCGCACCCACCAGGGCATCGCCTGCGCCAACGGTGTCCACTACGGTCACGGTTGGCGCCGCGATGGTAATTGTTCCGGTTGGCGCTGATGCGACGAGCCCTCGCGGCCCAAGTGAGACGATCGCATCGCGACCAAAGCGCGTCCGATACTGACCGACGAATTGCATGGGCGCTGCCGCGAGATCGAGCGCGCCGGAGATCGTTTCGGCCTCGGTTTCGTTCACGATCAGAACGTCGATCTGGCCCAGAAGATCCGCTGAAAGCGCTTGCGCCGGGGCGGCGTTCAGGATCACGCGCGAACCAGCGGCATGCGCGCGATGCGCGAGCGCGTCGACCTCCCTGAGCGGCACTTCGAGCTGCATGACGACGATCGTCGAAGCGTCGAGTGCTGTGTCGGACACCCAGTCAGCCAACGTCCGTGCGTTGGCGCCGGCGACCACGGTGATCGCGTTCTCGCCCCGCGCGTCGACATGAATCAGCGCCACGCCGGTCGGTGCATCGACGGCCTGCACACCGGAGACGTCGACGCCATCCACGCGCAATAAGGCGACAGCCGGATCTGCGAACGCATCGCGGCCCACCGCGCCCATCATCGCAACGCTCGACCCCGCGCGGCGCGCTGCGAGCGCCTGGTTTGCGCCCTTTCCACCGGGGCTCATCGCGAACGAGCGAGCGGTGAGCGTTTCACCCGCGTTGGGGAGGCGCTCGACAGTGGCGACGAGATCCAGATTGATCGAGCCGAAAACGATGATCATCCGAGATATCGTTCAGGCTTTTACGCCGCCCGCGGTCAAACCCGCGACGATTTCTTTCTGGATGAAGATCGTCAACAGCAACACCGGCAGCGTGACGACGATCGCTGCCGCCGCGAGCGGTCCCCAGGCGAGTTGCTCGAACGTGAGCACATTGTAAACGGCGGCCGGCAGCGTGCGCGTTGCGCGGCCGGCGAGGACCGCCCCGAAAACGAAATTGTTCCACGAGAAGATGAACGCCAGGATTGTTCCGACGACGATGCCCGGACGCGCAAGGGGCAGCGCGACATAACGGAACAAGGTCCATGCGCTGCCGCCGTCGATTAGCGCAGCTTCCTCGAGCTCTTTGGGCAGTGTTTCGAAGTGTCCGGCCATGACATAGACGACAATCGGAACGGTAATCACCAGATGCGTGATGACCAGCGCCGTCAACGTGTTGTTGAGGCCGAGAAACTGAAACACGGTGAACAATGGAATGAGGTACGACAGCGCCGGCGTCATCCGCGCAATCAGGATCAGTACCATGAAACGATGTGCCTGTAGCCGCGCGATGCCATAGCCCGCCGGCACGCCAACGGCGAGTGCAATCAGTGTCGCGCAGCCCGACACGACGATGCTGTTCCAGAAATACAGGCCCATCGAGTTCTCGGTGAAGACCTGGACATAATTCTTGAGCGTCGGCGGATCGGGAACGAAGACCGGCGGATACGCGAGATTGTCGATCTCATTCTTGAGCGACAGCGACAACATCCAGAGAAACACGAGAATCGCCGGGGAGATGATGACGATGACAGAGAGCCAGAATCCGGTGCGGCGCACCGCGCGGCGAACGCGAGCGCGCGACGATCTTCGTTCCACTGCGATGCCCGGCACTGCGATGGCGCTGCTCACAATACTGCCCACTTCGCGCGCTGCCGCACATGCAGCAGCAACAATGCGAGCGCGAGAATGATGCCGAAAAAGACGACGACGACCGCCGACGCGTTGCCGACGTTATAGAACGCAAACGCCTGCAGATACAGGTACAGGTTGATCGTTTCCGACGCCGTACCCGGGCCACCCTGACTGATGACGTAGATCGTGTCGAAGGCCTTGACGGCATCGATGGTTCGAATCACGGCGGCGACGACGAGAAACGGCGCGATCAGCGGCAACGTAATGAAGCGGAAAAGTTGCCATTCGGTCGCGCCGTCGAGCCGCGCGGACTCGTACGGCTCCGTCGGTAACGCGGCGAGCCCGCCCAACACGATCAGCATCACGAGCGGCGTCCAGTGCCAGATCTCGACCAGGACGAGGCTCGGAATGACCAGCGTCGGCGAATAGACCCACAACGAGGGCGGGAGGCCCACGAGCGACAGCAGATAGTTGAGCACACCCTGCTGCGGATGGAACATCATCGTCCATACGAGCGCAATCGCGACGGGCGTCGCCATCATCGGCATCGTGAACACGGCGCGCAATAAGCCGCGCCAACGAAACTGGCGATGGAAGATGAGCGCCGCAATTGTCCCGAGCACGAGCGGAAATACAACGGCGAGCACCGTGAAGTAGAACGTGTGCCCGATCGACTCGATGAAGCGCTGGTTCGTCGCGAGATTCACGTAGTTGTCGAATCCGACGAAATGCGCGACCGATCCGATCTTCCAATCGAACGCGCTCATCCAGACCGTGAACATCCACGGGAAAATGATCACCGCGCCGACAACGGCGACTGCCGGGATGATGAAGCGGCGATAGTTGCGGCGCCGCCGCGCAAAAAAGCCCGACGATTGCGCGGCTGGTGTGCTTTGAGCGCTCATCGACGGCAGAACGTGATCGCGGCCATCCGGCGACCCTCTCCCTTCTGCGGGGAGAGGATCGCGTGGGCGCTACGCCTTTTCGCTCTTGTCCAGCACCGGCTGAAAGTCCGCGGTGGCTTTCTTGAGCTCTGCCGCCGGATCGGCGCCGTTGATCATGTTGGTGAGCGCAATGCCGAACACATCGCGGAATTCGGTCACCGGCGCGATGATCGGCAGTCCCGGTTGCGCAATGGCGGCCGATGCGAGCATGCATTCGACCCATTCTTTCGGCGCCTTGAAGTCGCTGGACTTCTGCGCCATTGCATATGCGGAGTTGCGCACCGGCGCGCCAGCCGCTGCTTGCAGAATGCGCGTCTGATTCTCTTTGTTCGACGCCCATTGCAGATAGAACCACGCCGGCCCCTTCTTCTTGCTGTACGTCGAAATGCCTTCGCCGTCCGCGAAGAGCGCTGACACGCGTTGCTTCGGCCCAGCCGGCATGACGCCGTAGCCCACCTTGCCGACGATCCGCGACTTGGTCGGATCTTCGAGCGGCTGCGCGAAGCCGATACCGTCGAGCCACATCGCAGCCTTGCCTTGCAGAAAGAGGCTCTGCGATTCGTTCCAGTTGAATCCCGCCACACCTTGCGGTCCATATTTGCCGAGCAACGTCTGATACATCTTTCCGGCTTCGATGGCCTCCGGACGATCGGTCATCAGCTTGCCGTTCGCATCGATAAACCCGCCGCCATATCCCAGCAGAAAGCTCGTCCATACCGGAACGTTCGCGTTCTTGAGGCCGCGTCCGACGAAGCCGGACACACCTTTGCTCGGATCGCTAAGCTTGGCCGCTGCATCGACCATTTCCGCAAACGTCTTCGGGTAGGTAACGCTCTTCGCGTCGAATATTTCCTTGTTGTAATAGACGACCCACGGATCGAGGTTGAACGGCACGCTGTTGACGCGGCCATCGGGCTCGACGGCGTAATTGAGGCCGCCTTTGGCGAAGTCGTTGAAGTCGAGATTGGGGTCGGTCAACGCCTTGTCATTCATCATCGGCCGCAAGTCCGCGAGCCAGTTGTTCTTGGCGAACTGCCGCTTTTGCACGTGATACGAGATCGCGATCACGTCGAAGCTCGGATTGCCCGAATTGAATTCGATCACCGCCTTCTGCCGCTGCTGTTGCTCCGGAATCATCTCGGAGCCGACGGTGATGCCGGTCAAGTCTTCGAATTCCTTGTGATATTTGGTCAGGATGTCGCCACGCGGGCTCTTGACGAGTAAGACCTCGAGCTTCTCGCCCTTGAATTTTTTCCAGTCGAATCCGCTTTGCGCCTGCGCCGCGCGCTGAAGCGCACCCGGGATCGCGCCGAGTGCGAGTGCACCCGCTCCTGCCTGCAACAGCTTGCGCCGCGAAGCGTCGTGATCGAAGTCAGTCATTTGTCTCCTCCATTTGAATTAATGAATCGTGTCAAGCTCGGCAAATACCGCAATCAAACGTTCCGCCGTGCAATCCGTGGAACGTGCAACCGCCAGGATGCGTGCTTCGCGCGCCGCGACTTCACGGGCGGCTTGTGCAATCGATTGGGCATGCGCAAGGGGAACGACCACCGCGCCGTGCCGATCGGCATGAATCAGATCGCCGTCGTGCACCGTCATGCCGAATACGCTGACCTCGTTGCCAAACGCAACGGGCTTGGCGAATGCATGCGACGCTGCGATGTGCCCCGCGAGAAACTGAAAACCGGGCGCCCACTGATCGAGGTCGCGGACGGAGCCGTTCGTGATCAATCCGAGCGCGCCCAATCCGACGTGAATGGCGGACTGCACCTCGCCCCAAAACGCGCCGCGGCCGGCGTCGGCGCCGTCGAGATCCTCGATGACGACGATCGAGGGTTTGCGTCCTGCGTCGATATGGCGGTAATAGTCGTTCTGCACTCTACGTTGGTCGGCAGCCGTCAAGCCCGATGGCCGCGCCGAGCGAATCGTCGCGGTGCGCGCATAGCCGACGATGGGTTTCTGCGACGGGACCCCGCAAATGAACGGCGTGCACGTGTAGCCGCGAGACTGGGTTGACGGATCGAGTCGCTCCAGCGCATTGCAAATTGTCGGTGTGTCGAAGGTGGCCAGCGTTGCGAGATCGCTTTGCGTCAACGCGTTCATTGCTCGGTCTCCGTTGCCAACGGGAATCCTGCTTCTGCGAGCGCGGCGAATAGTCTAGCGCGATCGCGTTCATTCATCGCAAACAGGGGAGGGCGAAGCGTTCGCCACGCCGCGTCGTTCATCTGTGCCGCCCGGATTGCCTTGAACGCCGGCAGGAAGGGAAAGCGGAAGATCACCTCGACAAACGCCTCCATCCGATTCTCGTCTTCCTTTGTCACGCTCGGTTTCAGCAACGCCGCGACGAGCCGGGGGAACGTATTCGCGACGCCGCAAATCGTCCCCGCGCCGCCGGCACGCATCAAGCGCGGCAGATCGAGCTCGTGGCCGACCAGAATCGCAAGTTGCGGCGCGTGCGCGAGCAATGCCTTCGTATGGGTGAAGTCGCCGCCGCTGTCTTTGACACCCGCAACCACGCGCGGAAAATCGGCCGCGAGCCTGGCCACAACATCGGGCGCAATCGCAACGCCCGAAAACTGCGGGATGTGATAGAGATAAAGCGAAAGTCGCGTATCAGCCACCGCATCGATCAACGCTGCGAAATAGCGGTAGACGGCCTCATCTGAAAGATCTTTGAAAAAAAACGGCGGCAACACGAGACAGCGCGCACAGCCGGCCTGCACCGCGTGCCGTGTGAGCGCAACTGTGTCGGCAAAGGCCGCGCAACCCGTTGCAGCAATAAGCTGTGGTGGCGCAATGCCGGCCGCGAGCAGCGCATCGAGACCGGCCCTGCGCTCGGCGATCGAAAACGACGGTCCTTCACCGGTCGTGCCGAACGGCGCGGCGCCGTCCACACCTTGCGCGAACAACGCGCGCACATGGGCTGCCATTCGGGCATGGTCGATTGCGCCGTCGTGACCGAGCGGCGTCAGCGTCGCGCACCACAAGCCGCGAACGGGCGATGGTTCGATCATCGGTGGATACGCTTTCCTATAATCCAAGCGCGCGGCTGCGCGCATGCGTCAAATGTGCGTCGATCGCCGCGACTGCGTGCTGCGGGTCGCGCGTACGCAACGCAGCCAATACCGCAAGATGCTCTTCCATGGCGGGCCCCAGCACCTGTTCGTCGAGCATGACGCGATCGAGCCGAATCAGCCGAATACGCAGGCTGTTGACGCGATAGATGCCGGAAATGATTTCGTTGCCCAGCGCGTCGACCATCCGATCGTGCAACCCCCAATCGATCGCCTGCGCGGCTTCGAGGAGGGCTGGCGTAATGCCGTGGCGCGTCTTGGCGACGACGTCGCGATGAGCGGTTTCAAGCGCGTCAAGCTCGGCGTCGCTTGCAGTCAATGCAAATTGAGCGGCCGCTTCGCGTTCGATGATGGCACGGAGCTGAAACGCATTGCGGACAAGCTTCACGTCGACCGTGGCGATCTGCAGCCCTCGCTGCGGCGCGGTCTGCAATAGGCCTTCGGCCTCGAGCCGCGGGATCACTTCGCGCACGGCGCCGAGCGGCAAGCCGATCAACGCCGCCAGCTCGCGTTGCGATACGAACTGGCCGGGGCGAATCCGCGAGGCGATCAACTGCTGCTGAAAACGCTCATAGGCCTGCCAGCGCAGCCGTCCGGCGTCTCGCGCGGGACGCTTTGGTAGGCGCGCCCGAGAGCGAGGAACGGAGTGGGCAGCGATGATGGCCGAACGTGCCAAAGTGAGCTTCTGATAACGGAGTAAAGGCGCACTGACATGTTAGTGGCGCGCGCAAGGAATGTCAACTCAATGCGATGGCCAACGACGGCGAAGCCCGCGTCTGATCCGACCCCACCTTGTCGTTCTATCCAGTCGACTTACGAAGTGCCTGCCAGAGTCGCTCCGATGTCAGCGGCATTTGCAGCGCATTTACTTCATCGCCGACACCGGCTCGC
>DASPYC010000011.1:0-1516 GCA_035636955.1 Casimicrobiaceae bacterium | reverse complement strand
CAGGCGCGCTTCGGCATCGACCGTCGAAAACGGCCGGCCGACTTGCGCGGCAATGACTTCCTCTGCCTTGGCCGTCAGGATCTTCGCAAGGATATCGTCCTGATTGCTCATGCTCACACGTTGAGTCGTAGACAGTCGCAGTCGTCGCGGCGCGAGCTACGCCGCCTTGGAAGAGAATTTTTGCGTCAGCGCGACGAACTGATCGAGCTTGCGCTTCGCTTCGCCGCTCGCGATCGCCGTGCGCGCGCGCAGGATGCCGTCCCCGATCGAATCCGCCACGCCGGCCGCATACAGCGCCGTGCCGGCATTGAGGACGACGATTTCACGCGGCGTGCCTTCGACGTTGGAAAGCGACTCGAGCAGCATTTCCTTGGACTCGAGCGCATCCTTGACCTTGAGCCCGCGATTCGATTTCATGTGCAGGCCAAAGTCTTCGGGATGAATCTCGTATTCGAGGATCTCGCCGTCCTTCAACTCGCCGACCATCGTCGCTGCGCCGAGCGACACTTCATCCATCCCATCCCGGCCATAGACGACGAGGACGTGATGAGCGCCGAGCCGCTGCAGCACGCGGACATGGATGCCTACCAGGTCCGGATGAAAAACGCCGATCAACTGGTTCGCCGCGCCAGCCGGATTGGTCAGCGGTCCCAGGATGTTGAAGATCGTGCGCACGCCGAGCTCTTTACGCACCGGCGCCGCATGCTTCATTGCGCTATGGTGGTTCGGTGCGAACATGAAGCCGATGCCCGTCTCCGCGATACATTGGGCGACTTGCGCGGGTGCGAGCATGATATTCGCGCCGAGCGTTTCGAGCACATCCGCACTGCCCGACTTCGAGGACACCGAGCGACCGCCGTGCTTGGCCACGCGCGCGCCCGCTGCAGCAGCGACGAACATCGATGCCGTCGAAATGTTGAACGTGTGCGCGGCATCCCCGCCCGTGCCCACGATATCGAGCAGCGTGTCAGGATCAGGCACATCGACCTTCGTTGCGAATTCGCGCATCACATGCGCCGCGGCAGCGATTTCGCCGATTGTCTCTTTCTTAACGCGCAAGCCGACGGTGAGCGCGGCGATCATGACCGGCGTCACTTCGCCGCTCATGATTCGGCGCATCAGCGACAGCATCTCGTCGTGGAAGATCTCGCGATGCTCGATCGTGCGCTGCAGCGCGTCCTGGAGTGTGATCGCCATGTCGCCTCGCTCGCGCGGTTACTGCGTGAGTTCGCGCACACGACGACGATTCATGTCGATGCGACAGCCGACGAGAGCCTGGGCCGCGCCGCTGCCGCTCGCCATCGTTTCCTTGACGTAGGCGCATTGCGACGCGCGATACGCGGCGAAGTCGCGAACCGATTTCGCCAGCGCGGCATGGGCACCCGAGCGGCCCGTCGCCTGCTCGAGCTCGCGGGCGCGCTTCGCCGCGGCGGCTTCGGCGCTGGACAGCTCGACGTTGGCTTTGGTGTCTTCCTCGGTGAGACAGCGCAGCACCGCGGCGCCATCACCGGCAGGC
>DASPYC010000010.1:0-3994 GCA_035636955.1 Casimicrobiaceae bacterium | reverse complement strand
AGATCGGCGATCGAATGCGTTTGCTGCATCAACTCGAACGCTCACTCGCGCAGCGCCTCGACTCGCAAGGGCGACACGCGCATGTCGTGGAGGCGCGGCGCAACGCCGAGGCGCGTGCAGACAATTGGCGTGGCTTCGCCGATCCGCCGCCGTATTCGCTTGCGTTCGTCGATTCGCTCGAGCAGGCGCAGGAAACGATCGAGCAGCAGATTGCGACGATCGAGTCGCGCGAGACCGTGCTGAACGCGCTGATGCAGCGTCTGCAACGTCGGCTGCGCGACAGCGAAGCCGAACTTCGCCTGGCCAGCGAGCGCTTCGACGGTGCGAGCGCCGACACAGAGCAGCGGCGGCGCGCCAAATGGCTGCGCGATCTCGCGCAGCTGCGCAGTGAAGAAGCGGCAGCAGCGCTCGACGAGGTCCAGCAAGGACGTACGAATGCCACCGAAGAGAAAGGCGCCGCGCAGGCCGACCTTCGTTTGACGAAGGCGCAGCTCGCGGTCGCGCGGGCCGCCACGCGCTTTACGAAGGACGATCTCGATCGCATCGATGCTCGGCTTGCCGGTGAGTCGAAGACGCTCGCCGGCGAGCTTGACCGGCAGACGGCCGGGTGGAAAGAACGAAAGCGCGAGGCCGACGATGCAGCGAAGCGTCTCGGCGACGCGCGCAAGGCCGGCGCATTACCTGCCGAGTCACCTGAAGCCTTCGACGCACGTATTGCAGCGCTCGATCGGGAAGCGGACGTCTCGCAAAGGCGCGCGGAGAACGCCAACCTCGCTCTCGACGGCGCTAAGACGCAGCTCGCGTTGATCGATTACGAGCACAAGGCGTGGACGATGCGCTACGAGCTCATGCAGTCGCACGACCTCGTGCGAGAGTCCGCAGCCTACGAGAATCTGGTGAACTCGCTCGCGGGGCTGCAAGCGTGGAACGAATATCAGAAACAGCAGCTCGACAACGCGGCGAGCTTCGTCGCGACGCTCGACTCAAGGCTTCGAGGCGCTTCGGGAGCGGAAGCGGTCGCTCTGCGCGCGATGCGCGATGTCTACGTGGACCGGGGCGCTATCCTGCGGAGCTCACTCAGCGCTACGCAGCCCCTCGAACGGCTGCTGTTGCGCTGGCGTGCCAATGCGGGGAATGCGGATGCGCCGCGGTCTTTCGTCGCGCATATCGGCGACATATGGGTCTTCGCGAGGTTATGGGTAAAACATATCTGGGACTTCGAGTTGTTCAGCGTCGAGGACAGCTTCGAGACGGCCGAGGGTCGCAAAATCGTCGCACAGCGTTCGGTAACAATCGGCAAGACCGTTGGGGCGTTGACGCTCATCGTGCTGGGTTCCTGGTTGTGCGCGAAGCTCGCGCAGCTCGCGGGTTGGCTCGCGATCCGGATGTTCCGCCAGACGCCGGCGTACGCGAACATCATTTATCGCTGGACGCTCGCGCTCCTGGTTGCGCTCCTCGTCGTGGCGAGCTTCCTCGCCGTGCAGATTCCGTTGACGGCGTTCGCGTTCATCGGCGGCGCGCTGGCGATCGGCGTCGGTTTCGGTGCGCAAAATTTGCTCAAGAACCTGATGTCCGGCGTCATGCTCTTGATCGAGAAGCCATTGCGCGTCGGTGATCTGATCGAATTCGGCGGTGTCCGCGGGCGCGTGACGAACATCGGCTTCAGAGCATCGGTTGTGCGCACCGCCGACGGGATCGAGGCGCTGATTCCAAATTCGACATTCATCGAGAGCAACGTCACCAACCTGACCTACTCGTCAACCGAAATGCGCCAGAAAATCGTCATCGGCGTCGCATACGGCGCGGATCCTGCCGTCGTGCGGCAAGCGCTGATTGCCGTCGCCCGCGATCATCCGGAGGTGCTGAAGAACCTCGAGCCAGCGGCGTATTTCGATGAGTTCGGCGACGATGCACAAAAGTTCCGGTTGACGTACTGGATCGATGTCGGACCCGAGCTCGACATGGCGCGTATCGCGACGGAGCTCCGCGAAGCGATCCTGCAACGGCTGACGACGGGCGGCATCGGCATTCCGTTTCCGCAGCGGACGCTGCACGTCGACACGCCGGTACGGGTCGAGATTACGCAGGCGCGCAAAGACGCGTAACTATGGCCGGTTAACAGACCCTAAATTCAGCGATTCGGCGAAGAAAGATCGGCCGCCGCAAGGTCGCGGGCGAGCTCTGCGAATATCTCGCCGAACGCCGTGTTGAGCGCCGCCGCGTACGCTTCCGTCGTTGATGCAGCCAGCGGAACGTGTTTTTGGTAATCGCGTGTCCACACCGGCATCCCGCTGCCGCCGCCCGATTGGAACAGGAAATACGAAACAGTGACATCCGCGGACACCTTCTTGCCGTCGCGCTCATCGCCATAGAGCGACGACACGAACCCGTCGAGCACCCAATCGGCGTCTGCCGAATAACCGGGCGGAACGACACGCGAAAAAGCCTTGGATCGCTCGAGCGCGCGCCCCGTCAACTCGGTCAGCATCGTCGCAGGCGGAACGAGAAACTCGTTGTAGTAGTCCGTCTCGTAGCGCAAATCGGCCTCGCGCAACACGAAGCTGCGGCCGCGAAACGGCGCGGCCACGTTGACATTTCCAATTCGGACCGACGTCGGCTGCGACTTCGCGACCGCCGCAGGCGCCGGCGGATCGAGCAGATACTGCTGCTTCACCGGCGCGGGGCGGCTCAGCGAGCAGCCGGCAAGCACGATCGCAGCGATCGCAACGAGCGTGGAATGTTTCATGGGGTACGCTCCAGCGGACGCGGCGGCGCGCCGAAGATCACGTTGGATGGATAACGCTTGGCATCTTCGGTCAGGTCGCGCAGATTGTCCGAAATCTGCCGGAGGTTCTCGATGGTCGTTGTGAGATCGCTCTCGGCGCCGCCGAAGATGCGGTCGAGGCGCGACAGCGTCCTCTCCATGTGCGCAATCGACGAGGCGAGCTTCGGATCGGCAACCAGCTCGCGTACCTTCTGGATCGCGGCGTCGGCGGATTCCGGCAGCTTCTTGAATGTCGGATTCGTGAGCGTCGCCTGAAGCTCGGCGTTGGACTTGCGCAGCTCGGCCAGCAACGCCAACGCTTCGTCGGAAAGCTTCTTCGCCGCGATGTCGTTCAGCGTCGACTCGATCTTGGCGAGAGTGCGCTCGGTTCTCTGTTGCAGGCTCTTCGTGTCGAGCGCGGCGACACGGTCGTTGGTCGTCGTCAAGAGCTTGTTCAAGTTGTTGACGACGGTCTCTACGTCGAGGTTGTGAATCCGCTCCAAGATTTCGCTCGCCGAATTGACGATCTGCCCCACCGTCGAAGGCGCGCTCGGGATATAGATGCTGTCGGGCACCCAATCGATCGGGAGAGGCGGGTTGTTCGCTGCGTCGACATAGTCGATTTCAAGATAGCTTGTGCCGGTAATGCCCTGCGGCGCGAGCTTGACGCGCAAGCCTTTCTCGACTTCCAGCGCCGTCGATTCCGGACTGGCGATATCGTTGGCGGCCTTCCCCCCGACTAGCCGAGGTTGCATCTGCGCTTCGACCAGCACGTAGCGTTTGCGATCGCCCATCGGTTTATCCTGCTCGTATTTGACGTACGTGAAGCTGATCCGCGTCACTTGGCCGACTTCGACGCCGCGGTATTTCATCTTCGAGCCGATGTCCAAGCCCTGGACCGATTCGTTGAAATACGTTTCGATCGTCACGCGTTTTTGCAGGAACCGACCCGTTCCGATGATCAGAAGGACGATGATGCCGGCGGCGATCGCGCCGATGACGAACAGGCCGAGCTTGAAGTAATTGGCTCTCTGACTCACTGATGGACCCCCACGCTTGCGTTCTTATTCATGCGACGGCGTGCTCGGGTTCGCGGTGGAAGAATTGATGCACCCACGGATCTTCGCTCGTGTCGCGCAGCACCCTTGGGTCGCCTTCAGCAATGATCCCTTTCTTGCGCTTGTCGAGCATGATGACGCGGTCTGCCACGGCGAAGATGCTGGCGAGCTC
>DASPYC010000009.1:0-2256 GCA_035636955.1 Casimicrobiaceae bacterium | reverse complement strand
GCTCTTTCTGCAGACATTGCTGGCCATGCAATTCAACAGCATCGTGTGGTGGTTCCTCAATACCGGCCGGCGGCAGCGCTTGTACGCAAAAGCCTATCCGGTGCTCGTGGGGCTGACGTCGCTCAATGTCGATGCGTTGTGGGAATCCCCTACGACCAACGGCCAGGCGCCCGCCTATTTGCGTGCAGTTCCCACCGGTCCCATCACGCCGCTCGTCGTCGCTGCAACAAGCTCGGGAAACGCGCTTTCGCTCGGCTTGTCGTATCGCCGCTCGGCGTTCACGGCGGCAAAAGTAGCTACAATCAGACGCTTTGTCGCGGACTGCGTGTGCTCGCTGCAATGAAAAAAATACAATCGCGCCTCCTGTCGTTCGTCCTCGCGCTTGCGTTAGCGCTTGCGGGATGCGCAACGCCATCGGGACCCGCCGAGCAGGCCGCAATCGCACGCGCGCCCGCCGCGCACGCATTGACGACCGATCGCGCGCTGGAGGAACGAATCCTTGCGCTCGACCCGGAGCGTTTGAGTGGCGACGACGTCCGCACACTCGCGCAAGGACCTGCACCGCGCATCATTCTGTTGCACGGCGGCATCTATCCCGTACATCTCTTGATGGTCTCGTTCGGCCGCTTTTTGACCGGGATGGGTTATCCGGAAGCGCAAATCCGCGATCCCGCCAATCGCGACTGGTCCTACAGCCCGTACGAGGACAGCACCGGGCTCGCGGGCATGATCGCGTGGCAGTACGAGCACGACGGCATGCGTCCGATGATGATCGGTCACAGCCAGGGTGGCATGCAGGCGGTGAAAGTGCTGCGCGAGCTCGCCGGTCAAATGTCGGACAAGATCGCAGTCTGGAATCCCGTCACGCATCGTGCCGAGCCGCGCACGTCGATCGTCGATCCGTTGACGGGCAAGGAACGCCCCGTCGTCGGCATCTCGATCGCCTATGCCAGCGCCGTCGGCGCTGGCGGTGCCGCGTTCCTGCTGCCGAATCAGTGGAATATGATCGGCCGACTACGGCTGATTCCGGACAGCGTCGATGACTTCACCGGATTCCTGATCGGGCTCGATATGGTCGCGTGGACGCTGCCGGGTGCAGAGCAGAACAGCTACCACGCGAACGGCACGGCGAAGGTCCGCAATGTCGAGCTGCCCGCCTGGTACAACCACATTACC
Organism: Casimicrobiaceae bacterium; assembly: GCA_035636955.1. Lineage (GTDB taxonomy): Bacteria > Pseudomonadota > Gammaproteobacteria > Burkholderiales > Casimicrobiaceae > VBCG01. The sequence goes on along the minus strand of DASPYC010000009.1, from coordinate 1,080 downwards.
GTTCCCGTCACCGACCACCTTGCGCGCGACGAACAAACTCGCGATTGGATCAACGCATACGCCCCCGGCAGCAATGCCGATCCCTCGGGTTTGCCTGGCGATGCGATGTTGCATGTGCTGTGGGCCGCGGACGTTTGGTACAGCATCAAGAAACACTGGTGTCTTGAAGCGCAGAGGCTGATCCGCGCGAAGCGCTGATAGCCGGTAAGGCGGCAGCGCCGAGGCAGTCCGCACGTGCGCGCCTCCCGCAGTCGTCGAGGGCGGGCCGGTTAGAATGTCGGTTTTTCCGCGTTCGCAAAACCCCATCGATGGCAGGTCCGCTCGCCGGTCAAGTTGCGCTCGTCACGGGGGCTGCCCGTGGCATCGGTCGCGCGATTGCGCGTAAGCTTGCCGCAGGCGGCGCCGACATTGCCGTCAATTACTACAACAGCCATGACGAGGCCGAAGCGCTGTGCGGGGAGCTTCGAGCGACCGGACGACGCGCTGTCGCGATCCAGGGCAGCGTCGGCGTACCGGAGAGCGTCGACGAGATCTTCGGCGAGCTCGGCAAGCACTTCGATCGCGTCGACATCGTCGTGTCGAACGCGGCGTCGGGCGTGCTGAAACCCGTCCTGGAGATGGGCCTCAAGCATTGGCGCTGGTGTCTCGAGACCAACGCGCTGGCTGTCAATCTGCTCGCGCAACGCGCGGTACCCCTCATGAAGAATGGCGGTCGCATCATTGCGCTATCAAGTCTCGGTGCCACGCGCGCGATGCCGATGTACGGCTTCATCGGCGCATCGAAAGCAGCGCTCGAGGCATTGGTGCGTGCGCTGGCGCAAGAGTTGGGGCCGCGCGGAATTCGCGTGAACACCGTCAGCGCCGGCGTCGTCGATACCGACGCGCTCGCGTATTTTCCGAATCGCGACGAATTGCTCGCAAACTTCGCGCAACGTACACCGGCAGGCCCCGTTTTGACGCCGGACGATGTCGCCGGCGCCGTTTATCTGCTTTGTCTGCCGGAGGCCGCGATGATCAACGGTCATACGCTCGTCGTCGATGGCGGCTTCGCGATCTCGGGTTAGCGGACTTCAATGAAGA
>DASPYC010000008.1:0-2093 GCA_035636955.1 Casimicrobiaceae bacterium | reverse complement strand
TGAGGTGAAACTCGCTCCATTGCGTGGATGCCTTGACCAGTTCGACGATCTGCAGCAGATCCTGGTACGTCATCTTCTCGTGACTCATCGAAAATGCGCCCCAGTGTCATCTGCGACGTCGGTTGCCGATCGTGACGCCCTCCGCACCCATTGCGCGCGCCACTGCGGCCCACGATGGCTGCCGGTCGAGGTTGACGCCGACGAAGCGCTTCTCGTAGAAGTCAACGTGATTCTTTTTCTCGGCGCCCCATTGGCCGTTGTTGAATACCACTGCGGTGACCGCGATGTTCTCGCGTACGCACGTCTGGAGCTCGCCGAAGCTCATGCCCCACGCACCATCGCCGACATACGCGATGGCGGGACGATCGGGTGCGGCCACCTTGGCGCCGACAATCGTCGGGAATGCATAGCCGCAATTGCCGAAGCTCATTGCCGCCAGCATCGACCGCGGACGCGCGAATCGCAGATAAGAATTCGACACGGAGCAGATGTTGCCGATATCCGTTGACACCATCGCGCCATCGGGCATTGCGCGTTCGAGCTCGCGCAGCATCTGCCGTGGATGCATGTGCGTCGACTGCTGCGCGACTTCAACCGACCATGGATCTCGCTCGTGCGTCCAGCCGTCGAGCTCGGTCTCCCACGCGCTCTTCTCTTTGCGGATCGCCGCGAGCCGTTCATCGCGATTCGCGCTGCAGGCGAGCGCTTTTTCGCGCAGCCGTGCAACCAGCGCAAGCGCGGCCGCCTTGGCGTCACCGCAGATGCCGACCGAAATGGGCTTCACCAAGCCGAGCATCTTTGGATCGGCGTCGATTTGTATGATCGCCGCATCGGCAGGCCAGTACTCGATGCCGTATTGCGGCAGCGTTCCGAACGGACCGAGTCGCGTGCCGAGCGCCAGCACAACATCGGCGCGACTAATGAGCCGCATCGCAGCCTTGCTGCCTTGATATCCCAGCGGGCCGCACCATAACGGATGCGTCGCGGGAAACGCATCGTTGTGCAGATAGCTCGTTGCAACCGGCGCCTGTAACAGCTCGGCGAGTGCGAGTGCCTCCGCGTGCGCGTCGCCCATGACGACGCCACCGCCGGCGACAATGACGGGGAATTTCGCGCTTGCGAGTAGCTTCGCGGCGGCGTCGAGACTGCGCTCACCGCCTGCTCCGCGCTCGAGCGCAAGCGGACGCGGAATCTCGCATTCGATGTCGCCGTAGAAGTAATCGCGCGGAATGTTGAGCTGAGTAGGTCCCATCTCGAGCATTGCGCGATCGAACGCGCGGCCGGTCAGCTCCGCCATTCGCGCCTTGTTATTCACGTGCGCCTGGTACTTCGTGATCTTGGAAAAAATAGGCAGCTGCTCGGTCTCTTGAAATCCGCCAAGTCCGAGTGTCATCGAACCCGTCTCGGGCGTCACGACGACGACCGGCGAATGCGCCCAGAATGCCGCCGCCGTCGATGTCACAAAGTTCGTGACGCCGGGGCCGTTCTGCGCGATGCAGACGCCATGCCTGCCCGACACGCGGGCATACCCATCGGCCATGTGCCCGCCGCCCTGCTCGTGCGCCACCGAAATGAAGCGAATTCCCGCAGGAGGAAAGAGATCGAGCGCGTCCATGTACGCTGACCCCACGATGCCGAATACATCTTTCACGCCATTCGCGACCAGCGTTTCGACGAACGCTTCCGACGGTGTCATCTTATGCTTGCCGGTAACGGCGAAGTGGGTTGAATCAGTCATCGTATTCATGGGATTCCTTCAATGGCGGCCGCGGTCAAGGCGCGCGACGCGTTGCGAATGCAGCATTGCGATGTCTATTGGCCCATGCTTGCACGCCGGTTGCGAAATTGCAATAATGGAACGCTTAATTTCGTTTAACGGAATAATGCTGCAATGCAAGACCTCGCCATGCTGCCGCCGTCGTCGACATTGCGCGCGTTCTCGGTGGTCGAGCTGATTGCCAAGTCGCAAGCGCCAATCAGTCTCGATGAGCTTACGCAGCTAAGCGGTTTGCCGAAGCCGACGGTATTTCGGATACTCGGTCTGTTGGTGCGCGGCGGCGTCGTGGCGCGCGAATCGATCGACAAGCGTTATT
>DASPYC010000007.1:0-5485 GCA_035636955.1 Casimicrobiaceae bacterium | reverse complement strand
ACGACGCTGTCGACGTCGTTGTGGAAGATTCTGTGCGACGAGGCCGACGCGCACATCGCCACATTGCATCGAGAGCTTTCGGTGTTGCAGTCGGATGCGCGCGCAGCACCGTCACCGGAGATGGTTCGCGCGAGCCACACGCTCTGCGGCATTCATCGCACGGGCGGTCTACCGCTGGTTGCCGAAACGTCGAACGCGCTCGAGCAGGCATTGCTAGCGCTGGTGCACCATGGGGCACCGTTGCCGAGCGCCTCTCAAAGCGCGCTTCCACACGCGGTCGAGGGCCTTGCCCGTTTAATCGGCCGCGTGCGTGCACGTGAAGATTGGAGCGACCACGATCGCCTCGATGCGCAGGCGATCGCGCACGAGCTCGAAGCGTTGCGGCACAATGCCGTCGGCGGCGGCAGCGTCGACGCCGAAACGGTCGCCGCCGAAACGGCGCGGCGCGAGGACGAAATCCACACCGAGGTTCCCGCCGACGTCATCGCGGACGCCGAGATCATCATCGAGCAGGCCGCGTCGGACGCGCTGTTGGACCACGACGCTTTCGTGACGACGATCGTGGCGCCGCCGCATGGCGCCAGGCACGACATCGATGTCCGGATGCCGCAGAAAACGGGCGATCCGCTCGCCGGCATTCGAGACGACGTCGACGCGCAGGTGCTGGAGATCTTCCTCGAAGAAGCGGCGGAGCTCTATCCGCAAGCCGCCGAACAAGTGCGGGCGTGGCGTCGCGGTCCGCGCGATACTCAGATCGCGCAACAGTTGCGCCGCACGCTGCACACGTTCAAAGGCAGCGCCCGAATGGCCGGCGCGATGCGTCTCGGCGAGCTCACGCATTTGATGGAATCACGGCTGATGCAAGGCGATTCCCTCCGCGAAGCGACCCCGGATCTGTTCGAAGCGCTCGATACCGATCTCGATCACATCGGCTTCGTGCTCGATGCATTGCGCGACGGCCGCACCAACGTGCCGCTGCCGGAATTCGACCGCCGTACACGCGATGCTATTGCGGACACCGCCGCGGGCGTCATCAGCGCCGCCGCGCCGCATCACGTGGCAACGCCGCCGGAAGCCGCTCATCCTATCGTGGTCCCGCTCACGCCTTCGCCCCCCGCTCATACCGCGCTGACGCCCGCGGCGACCGAGCCCGCTGACGTCGAAACATCCACGCGGGCGATGCTCCGCGTGCGTGCCGACATCGTCGATCGGCTGGTCAACGAGGCCGGCGAGGTCGCGATCGCGCGTGCGCGCATCGAAGGCGAATTGCGCGCGCTCAAATCGAATCTTCTCGAGCTCACCAACAGCGTGATTCGTCTGCGCGGGCAGGTGCGCGAAATCGAGTTGCAGGCCGAAACGCAGATCCAGTCGCGGATGACGGCGATCCAGACCGTCAACCAGGAGTTCGATCCGCTGGAGCTCGATCGCTTTACGCGGTTCCAGGAGCTTACGCGTTCGCTCGCGGAAGGCGTGAACGACGTGTCCACTGTGCAACAGGCGCTGCTCAAGAACTTGGACGACGCCGATGCCGCGTTGCTTGCGCAAGCGCGCATGTCGCGCGATGTGCAACAGCGTTTATTCGCGATTCGTACCGTGCCGTTCGCCAGCTTGTCGGAGCGCTTGTATCGGATTCTGCGCACGACCGCGAAGGAGCTGGACAAGCGCGTGAACTTGGAGATCGACGACGGGCAGACCGAGCTCGATCGTTCGGTGCTGGAAAAGCTGGTCGGCCCACTCGAGCATTTGTTGCGCAATGCGCTCGACCACGGTATCGAGTCGCGTGCGGATCGGGTCAAAGCCGGAAAGCCCGAAACGGGAGAGATCTCGCTCAAGGTGCGTCAGGTCAACAACGAGGTACTGATCGAGCTCGCCGACGACGGCGCCGGCATCAACTTCGCCAATGTGGGCAATCGCGCGCGTGCGCTCGGGCTTGTCCCTGCCGACGTCGAGCCCAGCGAGCAACAATTGATCGAGTGCCTGTTTCAGCCGGGATTCTCGACTGCCTCCAAAGTAACGCAAATCTCCGGGCGTGGCATCGGCATGGATGTCGTCCGCGCCGAGATCACGGCGCTTGGCGGACGCGTCGAAGTGCACGCCACTGAGGGTAGGGGAACGCGGTTCATGCTCTATCTGCCGCTCACGCTCGCGGTGGCGCAAGCCGTGCTCGTTCGCGCCGGTGGCCGCATGTGGGCATTGCCCGCCCCGACGGTGGAGCAGGTGCAGCAGATCAAAGGCGAAGAGCTGCTCAATCTGTACGTGAAACGCAAAGTCGAGTGGCAGGGTCGCACGTACCCGTTCCACTATCTCCCGCGCTTGTTGGGCGACGCGCAGCACACGCCCGAGACGCAGCGCTTCAACGCGGTCCTCCTCCTGCGGAGCGGCCAAGGCATCGCGGCGATCCATGTCGATGAAATGATCGGCAATCAGGAAGTCGTCGTGAAGAACATCGGACCGCAGCTCGCGCGCGTGTCGGGAATTTCCGGTGCGACGGTGCTTGGCACCGGCGAAATCGTGTTGATCATCAATCCTGTGCAACTGGCGATGCGGCCCGAGGTGACGAGCGCCGAAAGCGAAGCGAGCGACGAGCGCGTCATCGGCGATCGACCGCGGACGACGCTTCCGGTCGCGGCGCGGAGCAGCACCCCGCTCGTGATGATCGTTGACGACTCGCTCACGGTTCGCAAAGTGACCAGCCGATTGCTCCAGCGCGAAGGCTTCGACGTCGTTACGGCGAAGGATGGCGTTGATGCGTTGCAGATACTGGAGGATCAGACACCGGACGTGATCCTGCTCGATATCGAGATGCCGCGAATGGACGGATTCGAATTCACCAAAACGATGAAGACCGAACCGAAGAACGCCCACATCCCGATCATCATGATCACATCGCGGACGGCGGAAAAGCATCGCAACCGCGCGGCCGAGCTCGGTGTTGATCTCTATCTCGGCAAGCCGTATCAGGAAGAAGATCTGCTGCGCAACCTGCGCGATATGCTGAGCATCACAGCACCGGGCGCAACGGTTTAGCGCTTTTCCGTCGCCGCGCGATAATCGCGTTCTTCAAGGATTGACGAAGGGCGACGATGTCCCGATTAGGCAATCGATCGGCAGATCAATCTCCTGGCCGTGATGAAATCGTCGCGCGAACGCTGCACTGGTTCGACGAAGGACAACTTCTGAACGCGCTTCGCCCCCGCGTCGCGCGGCGTACCGAAAGCCAGCGTGCGGACTCGCTCTGGGATCTGATTTCGTATCTGACCGCAGAGATTGCACCGGCATTGCAGTCGCTGGGCTTCATGTCCCGGCTGGTCGACAACCCTTCAGGCGGTGCGCCATTCCTGATCGCACGGCGGCACGAAGGCGACGATCTGCCGACGGTTCTCACGTACGCGCACGGCGATGTCGTGCATGGTTACGATCCGCAATGGCGCGCCGGCCTTTCGCCGTGGAATATCGTCGTCGAAGGCGACCGCTGGTACGGGCGGGGCACGGCCGACAACAAAGGACAGCACACGATCAATCTCGCCGCGCTGGCACAAGTGCTCGCGCATAAGGGGGCACTCGGCTTCAACGTCACGCTGCTAATGGAAATGGGCGAGGAAGTCGGCTCACCCGGACTGCGCACTATCTGCGAACGCGAACGCGCCGCGCTTGCGGCGGATGTCTTGATCGCTTCCGATGGCCCGCGTCTTTCATCGGACCGGCCGACGATTTTTCTCGGTTCGCGGGGCGCATTCAATTTCGATCTCCGCGTCGATCTGCGTGATGGCGCGCATCATTCCGGCAATTGGGGAGGGCTGCTTGCCAACGCGGGAACAGTGCTCGCCAACGCTATCGCACGGCTCGTCGACGGTCGCGGACGCATTCTTGTCGCAGGATTACGGCCGCCGCCGATCCCCGCTTCCGTTGCCCGTGCGCTTGCGGACATCGAGCCCGGTGAGACCGGCGGCCCGGCGATTGATGCCGATTGGGGCGAGCCGGGATTAACGCCGGCCGAACGCGTATTCGGCTGGAATACGCTCGAAATGCTCACCTTCAAGACGGGCAATCCGGAACATCCGGTGAACGCGATTCCGCCGCGCGCGAGCGCGCACATGCAGCTGCGGTTCGTTGTCGGATGCGATATGTCCACGTTCGCTTCCGCGATTCGCGCGCATTTGGACGCAGCTGGATTTTCTTCCGTGAGCGTCGTGCCGTCGCGCGCGGAAACCATGGCGGCCACGCGACTCGATCCCGAGCATCCTTGGGTCAAGCGCGTCGCGGCTTCGATCGAACGCACAACGGGTATCCGCCCGGCGATCCTCCCTAATTTGGGCGGAACGCTGCCCAACGATTGCTTTGCCGACGTGCTCGGATTGCCGACCGTTTGGATTCCGCATTCATATCCGGCATGTGCGCAGCACGCGCCCAACGAGCATCTGTTGGTGCCAGTCGCTCGGCAAGGGCTTGCGATAATGGCCGGATTGTTTTGCGATCTCGATACGCGCGATATCATCGGCCACGAAAGAGGACAATCGTAATGGACATCGAAGCGCGTCTTGCGGCGCTTGGATTGACGCTGCCGCCGCCGGTTGTGATTCCGTCGCACGTCCGGCTCCCATTTGCATTCGTCCGAGTATCGGGCAATCGCGCGTACATTTCCGGTCATGCGCCGCTGGATTCGGACGGGCGCGTCGCTCGTCCGTTAGGCAAGGTTGGCAGCGACCTCACGATCGAGCAGGGATACGAAGCGGCGCGTCTTACGACGTTGTCGATTCTCGGCAGCTTGCAACGCGCGCTCGGCGATCTCGACCGCGTCACTTCGTGGCTGCGTGTTTTCGGGATGGTGAACGCTGCACCGGGCTTCAGCGATTTGCCGACCGTGATCAACGGCTGCTCGGATCTGATTCTCGAGCTGTATGGCCCCGAGCGCGGCGCGCACGCGCGCTCCGCGGTTGGCCTTGCGGAGTTGCCATTCAACATCCCGGTCGAGATCGAAGCGGAAGTTGCGATCGCCTGAAGGGCGGATTTACTTGGTAAACGATCTCGAGCCACGCGTTCTTTGACTTGCGGTACGCTTCGTCTATGCAGTCGCCGCGGATTTGCGCCATGACGAGGTCGTCGCTTCGAATCTGCGCGTTCGCGTTGCTCATGCTCGGCGGTTGCGGGACGCAGTCAACGACCTCGTCACCGCAGTCGCCGCAGTCGTCTTCGTCGCCGCAGCAGCAAGCCGTCCCCGATCCCGCTCGCGTTTACGCCGATCTCCTGGGCAGGACCGAGGACCTTCCGCACGTTGTACGGTCACCCAAGGACTATGAAAGCCGCAGCATCGTGCTCTATGGCTTGCGCAACGGCGATTTGCGGCCTATCGAAGGACGCTTTTCGATACCGCTCGCGGCGACCGACGGCAAGACGGTGATCAACGTCACCGAACGGCCGGCGAACAACCAGTTCTACCTCGTCGTACCGGAGGATTTCGCCCGCGAGGCACGCGAACGCAAAATGC
>DASPYC010000006.1:0-9070 GCA_035636955.1 Casimicrobiaceae bacterium | reverse complement strand
CCAGCCTTTCGGCACCGTAATGGGCACCGAGCCCGCCGGTGAAGAGTCCGTAGCCGTATGCAACGTGCACGATGTCGCCGGCGCGGCCACCCGCAGCGCGGATCGAACGCGCCATCACGGTCGCCCAGGTATCGATGTCGTTTTTCGTGTAACCGACGACCGTCGGCTTGCCGGTCGTCCCGGACGACGCATGTATGCGCACGACCTGTTCGCGCGGCACGGCGAACATGCCGAACGGATAGTTGTCGCGTAGGTCGGTCTTGACGGTGAACGGAAAGCGCGTGAGATCGGAGAGCGTTTTGCAGTCGTCGGGATGAACGCCCGCACGCTCGAAAGCGTTGCGATAGTGCGGCACGTTGTCGTACGCGTGCTTCAGCGACCAGCGCAGCCGCGAGAGTTGCAACGCGCTCAACTCATCGCGGCTTGCCGTTTCGATCGGCTCGAGATCGCCGGGCTTCGGCATTTTGGCCGGCATGACGCCCTCCTAGGGCTAGAGACCCTCGACGATATGTCCCTTGATCCGATAACTCTTGCCGCGGAACAGCGCGATCGTTTCGCCGCGTTGATTCGTCACCTCGATATCGTAGACGCCGGTACGCCCCGAGAGACTCCGTTCCTGCGCGAGGGCGGTCAGGACGTCGCCTTCGCGTGCCGGCGCCAGGTAATCGATCGCGCAACCCTGCGCGACGGTGTTGAAATTGTAGCTGTTGCAGGCGAACGCGAACGCGCTATCGGCCAGCGTGAAAATGAAGCCGCCGTGACAGATCGCATGACCATTGACCATGTCGGGACGCACGGTCATCGTCAGTTCCGACTTGCCGGGACCGATCCGCGCGATCGCCATCCCAAGCGCACGCGACGCCCGATCGTTCTCGAACATGCGATCCCCAACGTGCTCCGCGAGAGATTGCGCTTCATCGGCCGATCGCGGAGGATGATGTTCGCCCATGGCGTCAGTCTGCGAGTGGCTGGCCGGTTACGCAGCGGCGCAGGATCAAGGGTGACATCCTGTAGCGATCTTCGCCGTAGTGGGCGGCGAGATGCACGAGCACCTCGCGTACGCGCGCCGGGCCGACGCGATCGGCCCATGCCAGCGGGCCGATCGGATAATTGACGCCCTTTTGCATCGCAAGATCGACGTCGGGTGCAGTTGCAATGCCCTGCGTGACGGCGTCCGCAGCTTCGTTCACGAGCATGGCCACCGTTCGCATCACCGCGAGACCCGCGACATCGTCGAATGCGGACACGGCGATGCCTGCGGCCTGCAACGCGCCTACCGCGGCATGCCAAGCGCGCTCGCTACATGTATCGGCGCGCGCGACGGCAAGACGCGTGCATGTCGCATAATCGAACGCGAGATCGAAAAGAACGAGATCGCGTTCGCCGATTGCTTCTCCGCGCGACGTGGCAGTTCGACCATCAGTCACCGCGAGCCATCCCCCATCGATCGAGATCGCGCCATCCGTAAACGCGTCGTTCGCTTGAACCCGCTCGACCACGACGCCCGATGCAGCGATTCGAAGTGCAAGCGCGGCAGCCGGTCCGCGGTCGACGCAAACGCGAATCATCGAGGGACGCGGATGCGGTGGCTGCGTCCAAGGTTTGGGCTTGGCTGCATCGGCGCGATAGCTGAAAAATCCGCGTCCGCTCTTGCGTCCCAGGAATCCGGCCGCCACAAGCTCTTGCTGCATGACCGACGGCGTGTAGCGCGGATCATGGAAATAGGCGTCCCACACGCTTCGCGTCACGGCGAAGTTGACATCGAGGCCTATCAAGTCCATCAGCTCGAACGGTCCCATCCGAAAGCCGCCTGCCTCGCGCATCACGGCATCGAGCGTCGCCGAATCGGCTGCGCGCTCGCTCAAGAGACGCAGTGCTTCGCCGTAGAACGGACGGGCGCAGCGGTTGACGATGAATCCCGGAGTCGACGACGCGTGAACCGGCAGCTTGCCCCACGCGGCTGCACTGGCGTAAACGGTCTCCGCCACTGCACGATCGGTTGCGAGTCCGCTGACCACCTCGACCAGAGGCAGCACGGGCGCAGGGTTGAAAAAATGCATGCCGACGACGCGTTGCGGATGTTGCAAGCCGGCCGCCAATGCCGTGATCGACAACGAAGAGGTATTGGAAGCCAGAATCGTTTCGGGCGTCACAATGACTTCGAGCTCGCGCAGCAATGCGCGCTTGGCCGCGAGATCCTCGACGATCGCTTCGATGACGAGCCGCGCGCTCGCGCAATCTGGCAACACGCTCGCAGCTGCGATGCGACGGCTTGCGCTGCGCGCTGCCTCGGCGGAAATCTTCCCCTTTGCGGCGAGCGCATCGAACGTCGCAGAGATCGTACGGCACGCTTCGTCGGCCGCGCCTAACCGCGTATCGAATAGAAGCACGGAATGACCGGCCTGCGCGGCAACTTGCGCGATTCCCGCACCCATTGCGCCCGCGCCGATCACGGCGACAATCGCCTCTTTTGGCAACGCGCCGCTCATGCCTACTTGCGACTAGGAGCGCCGAAGGGCCGCCCCGAGGCGCGAATTACTCCCCCTCGGGGGGCAGAGGGAAGAGCGTAGCGGCGACAGCCGCAAGCGTGGGGGTCCACTATTTACCTGAGAATCGCGGTGGACGCTTTTCGAGAAATGCGGCCACGCCTTCGCGGTAATCGGCGCTGTAGCCCAACTCGCGCTGAATGTCGCGTTCGAGATCGATCTGCGCCTCAAGCCTATTGTCCGCCGACGCGTACAACGCGCGCTTGATCTCCGCGAGACCACGCGTCGGCGCTTGCGCAAGCTGTGTCAGCAGACTTTCGACCGCGTCGGAAAATTCCGAATCCTCGACGCATTTCCAGATGAGACCCCATGCCGCCGCATCTTCCGCGTGCAGTTTGTCGCCCAACAGTGCAAGACCCATCGCGCGGGCGGTGCCTACGAAACGCGGCAGAAAATAGGTCCCGCCTGAATCCGGAATCAATCCGATCTTGCAGAAAGCCTGGATGAATGCCGCCGATTTGGTTGCGATGACGATATCGCACGCAAGCGCAAAATTGGCGCCGGCGCCTGCCGCAACGCCGTTCACCGCGCACACGACGGGTAACGGCAGCGCACGAAGCGCGAGGACCAGCGGTCGATAGTTGTTTTCGATCGATGCGCCGAGATCGACCGGTGCGTCGCCGGACGCGACCGCGCGATCGGAAAGATCCTGACCGGCGCAAAAGCCTCTGCCCGCTCCCGTCAACAGCAAAACCCGCAGCGTCGCGTCGTCCTTTACCGCCGCAAGTGCATCGCGCACCTCCGCGTGCATCGCAGTCGTAAAGCTGTTGAGCCGATCGGGACGATTCAGCGTGATCCGCGCGATACCGCTCGACGTTTCGAATTTGACGTTTTCGTATGTCATTCCGCCACTCTTCCGCTCCTGCCCCAGGATCCCTGATTCTCGGTCTTGACTTACACATGCATCCGATGCTGAACAACGCGAAACCGATTGGCGACGTACGCCGCGTCCGTCAGCGTTGCATTGGCCGCCGGATTTGCTCCGGTGCCATGGAAATCCGAAAATGCCGCAGACTGGTTGACGAACACGCCACCGGTGAGATTGATGGATAGCGCGACACCGGCGTCCTCGGCGACGTCGATTGCGTGCGCGGTGACGTCGTCTCGCGTCGAATACACCGAAAGCGTCAGCGCGCCGTGACTCGCAATCGCGTCGCGCGCGATTTCAAGGCTTTGGTCGGTCGAATCGGTGGCGATCACAAACGCGATGGGACCAAACCATTCGTTCAAATACGTCGCGCGGTCGGTGGCGCTCAATTTGACGATCAGCGGCGTCCTTATCGTCGCCTTCGGAAAGGCCGGATGCTCGACTGCATGCGTGTCAAGTGCCAATGCACCGAGCGAGCGTGCCGCTTCGAGCCTGCGCAACACGCCGTCGTTCTGGACGGCGCCGAGCACTTCGACCGCGCGCGATGGATCACTCAGCAATTTGTTGACGCCATCCGCAAGACCCGCGGCAACTTGATCGAACGTCAAATGGCCTTCCGGCGTATCGATGCCGCCTTTCGGCACGTAGATGTTCTGCGGCGCCGTGCACATCTGGCCCGTATAGAGCGACAGCGAAAACGCGACGTTGCGCACAAGTCCTTTGAAATCCGCCGTGCTGTCGATCACGATTTGATTGACACCGGCTTTTTCCGTGTAGACCTGCGCCTGCCGCGCATGCTCTTCGAGCCAGCGTCCGTTGGCCGTGCTGCCGGTGTAATCGACGATCTTTATCTCGGGCCGCAACGCGAGCGTCTGCGCCGTGTTGTCGCCCGGCTCGTGCGCGACGAGCGTCACGACGTTTGGATCGAAGCCCGCTTCGGTCAACACATCGCGCGCAATCTTGACAGTGATCGCGAGCGGAAGGATCGCGCCCGGATGCGGCTTCACCACTACCGCGTTGCCGGTTGCAAGGCTCGCGAAAAGCCCGGGGTAGCCGTTCCACGTCGGAAACGTACAGCAGCCGATGACCAGCGCAACACCACGCGGCACGATGCGAAACCGCTTTTCCATCTTGAGCGGCTCATTCTTGCCTTGCGGCTTTTCCCATTGTGCGCTCGCGGGGATGCGGCGCATTTCGTCCCACGCGTAAGCCACTGCTTCGAGTCCGCGATCCTGCGCATGCGGCCCTCCCGCCTGGAACGCCATCAGGAACGCCTGGCCCGTCGTGTGCATGACGGCGTTGGCGATCAGGAAACTTTGTTGATTGATCCGGGCGAGTGTTTCGAGGCACACACCAACCCATGCTTCCGGACCCGCTCTGCGCCACTCTTCTCTCGCGTTGCTGATCGCGGCAAACAATGCATCGATATCGCTTTTCGGATAGGTGATGCCGAGCGGGAAGCCGTACGGCGACGTTTCCGCGCCGGCTTGGCCCGCGGTCGCGGGCTGCTCCAACGGGAAACTGCGGTTCAACAGCGCATCGAATGCCGCTTTACCCGCGGCGGCCGTCCCTTCGCCGTAAATCTTGGGACTTGCTGATTCCGGATACGGCGACCAATAGCCGCGCTCCGCGATTGCGGTCAATGCGCGTTCGAGGGTTGCGCGGTGTTTTTCGAACAAGAGATGCGACACGGAAACCTCGGGTGTTCTTCCATTACGAACTCTAGCACGGCCCGAACATCGTAGCGCGACGCGAAAGAATTGCAACGTGCAGCGCGTTTTCCGCTGCTAGCCAGTTCCCGTTTGGTCGTAGTCGACCACCACTTTGTCCGTCGTCGGATAGCTTTGGCACGACAAAATGAATCCGCGCGCGACCTCGTAATCTTCGAGCGCAAAGTTGACATCCATGTCGACTTCGCCTTCCAGCAAACGGCAGCGGCAGGTCGAACAGACGCCGCCGCGGCATGAGTACGGCAATTCGATACCGTTCTTCAATCCTGCTTCGATGATGTTCTCTTTCTCCTTTTCGAGCAAAAACGACTTTCGCGTCCCGTCGATGATTACCGTGACTTCACATTCGGAGTGTGTGGCCTGCGACAACGGCCGCGCCACGTGCTGATGCTTCGGGATGCTCGCCGCGAAGCGCTCGATCTTGATCTTCGTTTCCGGAAATCCGCGCGCCGTCAACGCCTCGATCACGGCCTCCATCATCCCTTCGGGACCGCATACAAACGCCGCATCGATTTCTTCCAACCGCACCCAGTGTTCGAGCAATGCCGCGGTCCGATCGCGGTCGATGCGGCCGTGCAAGAGATCGATGTCCTGCGCTTCTCGCGAGAGCACATGGATGAGGTTGAAGCGCGTCAAATGGATGTCCTTCAAGGCCGCGAGATCTTCCCTGAACATCACGGTGCTCGATGCACGATTGCCGTAAAACAATGTGAAGCGGGACTGCGGTTCAGCGGCGAGCGTCGTCTTGATGATCGACATGAGCGGCGTGATGCCACTACCCGCGGCGAAGCCCAGATAATGGCGCTTCGCATTGGAATCGAGCGCAACATTGAAATGCCCCATTGGCGGCATGACGTCGATCGCCGCTCCGACCTTGAGCGCGTCGTTGGCCCACATCGAAAAAGCGCCACCGGGTGATCGCTTGACGGCAATGCGCAACGCACCATCCTGCACAGCCGAGCAGATCGAATACGAACGGCGCACGTCCTCGCCGCCAATTTCGACTCGCAGCGTCAGATGCTGGCCTTGCGTGAAGCAGAATTGATCGCGCAGCGCTTCCGGCACCGCGAACGTCACGGCGACGGCGTCACGTGTTTCGCGTTCGACGCGCGCGATCGAAAGCCGATGGAACTTGCTCACCGTGGCGCTTCTCGCGTTAAAGAGGCTTGAAGTAGTCGAACGGCTCGAGGCATTTGTCGCAGCGATAATGCGCCTTGCACGCGGTCGAACCGAATTGCGACACGAGCCGCGTGCGCGTCGAGGCACAGAGGGGACAGGCTACGGCAACCGTGCGCCGGAGCGGGCTGATTCCCGTCACGTCGATGCGTGGCGCAACGACGTGCGGCGGAGCTATCCCGAATTCGCGCAATCTGCGTTTCGCCTCGGGCGCAATTCGATCGGTGGTCCACGCCGGCGCGAGCCGAGTCTCGATGCGCGCGTTCGCGATCCCGCGTTCGGCTAGCGCATCCAGGATGTCATTCATGATCGTCTCGGTCGCCGGGCACCCCGAATAGGTGGGCGTCACTTCGACAACGGGGTGCCCACCTTCAACGCGAACAGCGCGAACGATGCCGAGCTCGACGATCGACACGATCGGGATTTCCGGATCCGGCACACCGGCCAGCGCTTGCCACGCTCGACCAATGGTTTCGGCGTCAGCCGGGCTCGCCGACCGCTCGACACTGCGTTCCTGTTGCTGGTGGACGATCGCCGCTACCATTGCAAGCCGGGATACGCGCGCTGCAAGAACTGCATCTCCGCCAGCATATGGCCCAGGTGCTCGGTATGGACGCCTTGTTTGCCGCCGCGTCCATTCTCGCCTTGCATCCAAGCGCCCGTCGGCAGCGCAAGCGTCGCTTCGTCGAGAATGCGACTGATATTGGAAAGCCACGGCGCGTGCAACGCGCGGACGTCCGCCGCGACACCTGACCCGATCAACGCGAGATCGACACTGTCCGGCGCGAACATTTCGCCGGTGTAGGTCCACAAATAATCGAGCGCCGCCTGCATTTTCTGGTGCGATTCGTCGGTACCGTCGCCCAGCCGGATCACCCAATCCGCCGAGCGCTCGACGTGATACGCGACCTCCTTGACGGCCTTAGCGGCGATCTCGGCAATGCGCGCATCCTGCGACGTTACGAGCGTGCCGAGCATTAGCATGTGCCACTGGTCGAAATAAAACTGGCGCGCCATCGTGTCCGCGTATGTGCCGTTGGGCTGCTCGCTCAACAACAAATTCCGGAACGCGGAGCCATCGCGCAAGAACGCGAGCTCATCTTCGCTGCGCCCCCGACCACGCCATTGTGTTTCGATTTCGCCGGCATACGCAAACCAGAGTCGCGCCTGCCCGAGTAAATCAAGTCCGACGTTGGTGAGCGCGATATCTTCTTCGAGTGCCGGTCCTCTGCCGACCCACTCGCCCAGGCGCTGCGCGAGGACGAGATCGCTGTCGGCGAGTCGCAGCACATATTCGAACAGCAGCGACGACGCGTTCATGATTAGAGATGTTTCACTTCTTCCGGCATCGGAAAGAACGTCGGGTGCCGGTAGACCTTATCGTTCGCCGGCTCGAACAGCGGTCCGCGATCACTTGGCGCTGACGCGTGCACGTCGGCGGAAAGGACGACCCAGATCGAAACGCCTTCGTTACGCCGCGTGTAAACGTCGCGCGCGTTCTTGATCGCCATTTCGGTATCCGGCGCATGGAGGCTTCCGACGTGCTTGTGCGCGAGCCCGTGCTGCGAGCGGATGAAGATTTCCCAGAGCGGCCATTCAGCCATTGGCGTTCCTATGCTGCCTGTTGAGCGATTCGTTTTTCCGCATACGCGACTGCCGCGTCGCGCACCCACACGCCGTCTTCCCAAGCCTTCACGCGCGTTCGCATGCGGTCGCGGTTGCATGGCCCATTTCCCTTGAGGACGTTGTAGAACTCGTCCCAATCGATCGGGCCGATGTCGTAATGGCCTCTCGCCTCGTTCCATTTGAGCCGGGGATCCGGCATCGCAATGCCGAGATAGTCGGCTTGCGGTACCGTTTGATCGACAAACCGCTGACGGAGCTCGTCGTTCGACAGCAACTTGATCTTCCAACGCGCTGACTGCGCACTGTGCACACTCTCCGCGTCCGGCGGACCGAACATCATCAGCGAAGGCCACCACCAGCGGTTCAACGCGTCCTGTGCCATTGCCTTCTGCTCGGCCCTGCCCCGGCACAGCGACAGCATGATGTCGTAGCCTTGCCGCTGGTGGAACGACTCTTCCTTGCAGATGCGGATCATCGCGCGCGCATAGGGCCCATATGAGCACCGGCAGAGCGGAATCTGATTCATGATTGCGGCGCCATCGACCAGCCATCCGATGGCGCCAATGTCGGCCCAGCTCAGCGTCGGATAGTTGAAAATCGACGAATACTTGACCTTGCCTGCATGCAAGTCGGCGATCAGCTGATCACGCGAGACGCCCAATGTCTCCGCCGCCGAATACAGGTAGAGGCCATGGCCAGCCTCGTCCTGCACCTTCGCCATCAGGATTGCCTTGCGCTTCAATGTCGGCGCGCGCGTGATCCAGTTGCCCTCCGGCAGCATGCCGACAATCTCCGAATGGGCGTGCTGCTGGATTTGTCGAATGAGCGTGCGGCGATAAGCATCGGGCATCGAGTCTTTCGGCTCGATCTTGATGTCGGCGTCGACGCGCGCCTGGAACGCCCGCTCGTCGGGCGACATGTCCTCGGCGTCGCGAACCTTCGAAACGCCGGTTTCGACCATTTGTGCGTACATTCGAGGCCTCCGCTGCTTACGACCTGCGTTGCTTGCGCTGGCGCAACCTCGCAACTATACGATACACTTTTGCCATGCGTCAAGACAAAAACGTATCACGACGTAGTGAGCGATTGCCCCGTGGACCGTCGGCTGAGAGCGAGCCGAATGT
>DASPYC010000005.1:0-5733 GCA_035636955.1 Casimicrobiaceae bacterium | reverse complement strand
TGGCGTGCCGGCGTCGATGTGCTCTGCCTGGGCGGCACGAAGAACGGTTTGCCCTTCGGTGAAGCGATCGTATTTTTCGATCGCGCACTCGCCGACGAGTTTCTGCGCCGTCGCAAGCAGGGCGGCCAGCTCGCGTCGAAGATGCGTTTTCTCGCGGCGCCATGGTCGGCGATCATGAGCAATGGCGTCTGGCTCAAGCATGCGGCGCATGCGAATGCGATGGCCCGCCAGCTAGCGACCGCGATCGAAAAGCTGCCGGGTGTCGCACTGATCGCGCCCGTCGAAGCGAACGGGATTTTCGTCGACCTGCCGGCGCGTGTCATCGAGGCGGTGCGCGCCAAAGGCTGGCGATTCTACAATTTCGTCGGCGCGACCGGCGTGCGGTTCATGTGCGCATGGGATACGCCAGCGGAGGCCGTCGATCGCTTTGCGGCGGACATCGCGCAAGCAATTCGCGTATCCGCCTGACAACAAGCAGGAGGTCCGAATGGCACTGCGCCCCGGCGTCACGCTCGACATACTGAATCAACGCGGTACCGGCCGATTGCCGGGCCTTGTGGGATTTCATGTGACGGCATTCGCCGAAGGTCGCATCGATGCCGAGCTGAACATACGCCCCGATCTGCTGGCGCCGAACGGCTACCTGCACGCCGCGACGGTGATTGCGCTCGCCGACACGGCCTGCGGCTATGGCTGCATCACTAACCTTCCCGAGAGCGCGACCGGTTTCACCACCGTCGAGCTCAAGAGCAATTTCATTGGAACGGCGCTGGAGGGCACGATCGCCACGGTTGCCCGAGCCGTGCACCTTGGCAACTCGACGCAGATCTGGGACGCTGTCGTAACGCGCAAGCTGGATCAGAAGACGATCGCGTTGTTTCGCTGCACGCAGCTCGTGCTGTACGCGAAGCGCTGAGCCCATGCCGAGCGGCGTAGGGCGTCGGCCTCCTTGGAATAGTGCCGAGAATCGCTGCGGCAAGAGTCGGCCTCGTGTGACGACTCGCATTCGCCATCGATCCCCGCGTCGCGGGGACCCCTCGCCGGCTGCTCGCGTCGCTACTCCTCGGCGCGAATACGGCCCCTCAGGGGGCAGCGCAGCGGCCTCGTTGGCCACTGAGGCCGCATGCGTGGGGGTACATCATCGGCCGAACGGCGCATAGCCACGGTCATCATCGAATCGTAGAGTGATCCGCTGCCGCCGCGTGCGTTTCGTGCCGTGCGGCCGCTGATGCGCTCACCCGTTACCGCATTCCTCGCGTTCTTCGCCAGCGGCGCGGTGGCGCTGCAAACGTGCGCGGCGCTCCCCGCGTATCCATCGACGTTCGCAGCCGCGAGCGCGATTGCGTCCATCGTCGCGCTGGGCGTTTTCCGCAGCAACGGCTGGCGAAGATGTTTCGCGATCGCCGCGTGTGCAGCATCGCTCGGGTTCAGCTATGCGGCATGGCGCGCGGAGCTGCGGCTCGCCGATGCGCTGCCGCCGCAGTGGGAGGGCGTCGATCTTCGCATCTCCGGCATCGTCGATGACTTGCCTCAACCGGTCGAGCGCGGCGCTCGCTTCACGTTTGCGGTCGAGCGCGTTCTGACCGTCGGCGCGACCGTTCCCACCCGCCTTTCGCTCGGTTGGTACGCGCAGCGTGCAAAAGGTGACGAGGCGCAGGATATTCCTGCCGTGCACGCGGGCGAGCGCTGGGCGCTGACGGTTCGGCTCAAGCGGCCGCATGGCAACGTCAATCCCGCGGGCTTCGATTTGGAAGCATGGTTGCTCGAGCACGATCTTCGCGCGAGCGGCTACGTGCGTCCCGACGCGAGCAATGCGCTGATCGACGCATTCGTCGGCCGGCCCGGCGATTACATTCAGCGTGCGCGCGAGTCGATTCGCGCACGAATCATGACGATCCTCGATGGAGAGCCGTATGCCGGCGTACTTGTCGCGCTCGCAATCGGCGACCAACGCGCGATTCCGGAAGCGCAATGGCTGGTGTTCAACCGGACCGGCATCGCGCACCTCGTCAGTATTTCGGGCTTGCATGTGACGGTGTTCGCCGCACTTGCCGGCGGTCTGGCGTTCGCCGTCACGCGACGGAGCATCGGCATCACGACGCGTATGCCGGCGCGCAAGATCGCCGCGGTTGTGGGGGCGATCTTCGCGTTTTTCTACGTGCTTCTAGCCGGCGCAGAAGTGCCGGCCGTGCGCACGCTGCTGATGCTGTGGGTCGGTGCATGCGGGCTATGGCTCGGCCGTCCCGGCACCGCGGCAGTCGTTTGGCTGTGGTCGCTCGTCGCCGTGTTGATTTGGGATCCATGGGCGTCGCTCGCGCCGGGATTCTGGCTGTCGTTCGGCGCCGTCGGTCTCTTGCTCTTCGCCGGCTGCGGGCGATTGTCGTCTCGGCCGGCATCGTCATGGCGTGAGCGCGTCAAACGTACGTTGTGCGAAGCCACGCGCACGCAATGGGTCGTGACGATCGGCCTCGTGCCGGCCACGCTCGCGTTGTTCCAGCAATTCTCCCTCGTTTCGGCGATCGCCAATGCCGTCGCGATTCCGGCGGTCACGCTCGCGATCGTTCCGCTCGCGCTGTCCGGCATCGTGGTGCCGCTCGATGCAATCTGGCTGGCTGCGCATGCGCTGCTGTCGCTGCTGATGACGTTTCTGCAGATGTTGGCGGCATTACCTTCGGCTGTCTGGGCCCAGCACTCGCCCGCTGTTTGGACGGTGACGGTCGGCACGCTCGGCGTCATTCTGTTGATCGCGCCACGCGGCGTTCCGGGTCGATATCTCGGCGTCGTCTGGTTACTGCCGGTTTTTCTCGTACGACCCGCGCCGGTGCCGATGAACGCCTTTCGCCTCACGGCTCTCGATGTGGGGCAGGGGCTTGCCGTCGTTGTCGAGACGGCGCGACATGCGCTCGTCTATGACACGGGACCTCGCGTCGGTGACGCGACCGATGCGGGAGGACGGATCGTCGCGCCCTATTTACGCGCGGCGGGCATCGGCGCCGTGGACGCACTGATGGTCAGCCATCAAGACCTCGATCATGCCGGCGGCGCATTGTCGTTGTTGCAAACCGTTCCGGTGACCGTACTGTGGTCATCACTTCCTGTCGAGAGTGCAATCGTCTCGCGCGCGTCGCTTCGAGGTACGGCCTGGCGCTGCACGGCCGGGCAATCGTGGGATTGGGATGGCGTTACTTTTACGGTCCTGTTTCCGCCGATGACGCAATACAGCGAACCGGGCGTGAAGACCAATGATCTCTCGTGCGTGTTGCGCATCGATTCGCCGTATGGCAGCGCGTTGTTGACCGGCGACATCGAGGCTGTGAGCGAAGCGTGGCTGCTGCGCCAGAATGCGGACGCACTGCGCGCCGACGCATTGGTCGTCCCTCACCATGGTTCGAAGACGTCGTCGACGCCGCCATTCGTCGCGGCAGTTGCGCCCAGCATCGCGGTATTCACACCCGGTTACCGCAATCGCTTCGGGCATCCTCGCGCCGAAGTCGTCGCACGCTACGTGCGGGCGGGCGCACGTCTGTTCCGCACCGATCTCGATGGTGCGGTGATGCTCTTGTTCGCGCCTGAAGCCACGCGGGTAGCGGCCGTGCAGCGCGAAGTCCAGCGCCGCTATTGGTACGATCCGCCGCGAGCGTCTGCTGCGCCGCTCGAATAATCCTAGGAGACGAAACGGCCCAGTCGTACCGCCGTCTCGCCGCGACGCGGCCGTCGCGCGGGCATGATGAGGACGCAATCGTCATAGGGAGTGTGAATTTCACGCTCACCGTCGCGCGCCAGCAGTGTTCCGCGCTTCTTGACGACATCCAACCCCGCAACCGGAATGACGAAGGCGAAATTATCGCTATCGATCGTTATGACATCGGTGACTTCGATCGCGCGTTGTGGCGGCAACGCCGCTTGATCGAGATGCGCGTCGAGAAAATCGGGCGAGGCCATGCCGAAGTGGCGCAGGAAACGCAGCGCTGCCTGCATTGCAATCGTGGGCGACGCGCTTTCCCAATGCTGACCACACTCGATCAACAACGCGCTCCGCGAATCGCCCGGATCGTCGAAGAAAGCATAATCGCGCAAGCGTCGGCCAGCTTTGTGCCCCTCGTCGATGACGATGTGCTCCGGCAGCCCTACACCGTACGCAAGCTCAAGGCCTTTCCGTTGCCGCCCTGCAAGACCGAGCGGCGAACAAGGATCGGTCATCGAGTGCAAATCGAGCAGAAAGTCGGTTGCGTCGTAGCATGGCCGCAACGCGCGAGCGCGCTCGAGCTCGCGCGAATGGCGCGGTCCTTCGAGCACCTCCGGCGTCCATATCCGGTTGAGATCTTCGTCGAGGCAGCGCGACGCAAACGGATCACGGGCGTCGAACGCGAGATACGCGTCGACGTTCGCAAAGATGAGCGTCAACGTTCCGCGGACCGGCCGAAGCGCTGCTTCGAGCAAGTCGGCGAGCGCGATTGCGCCGCAAACCTCGTTGCCGTGCGTCAGCGCTTGGATCGTGACGCGTGGGCCGGGCCGCTTGGATTCGAACCGCCAGACGTAAGAAATACCTGCGTTACCGTTTGCCCAACGCGAGAGATCAGGGAAGCTGATCTCGATGGTCGTGGGCGCCGTGGACGGGCGCATTGTCTGCTCGCTGTCGGATGCGTCAGCGTTACGTGACGCAGATATGGTCGGCGAGCCGACGCATGAACGATTCGCAGCGCGCGAGTTGTTCGACGCTCACCCATTCGTTCGGCTGATGCGCCTGCGCGATGTATCCGGGACCGCACAGCACGGCCGGAATGGCAGCGTTGTCGAACAACGATGCTTCGCTTCCGAATGACACTTTGCCGAAATCGTGGGTTCCGTTGCACGCTTTGCCGAGCGTGATGATTTCGCTCTCGCCGTGGGTGTCGAGACCCGGCATCGTCGAAAGCGGGTCGAAGGCTATGTACGTATCGGGATCCACCGCATGCATGCGCGTAATGAGCGTTGCGGCAAATGCTTGGACGTCGGCGAAGAATGCCGTGGGGTCGTCGAACGGCAAATGACGGATTTCGAAATCGAACCAGCAGTCACGCGGCACGATATTGAGCGCAGTACCACCGTGGATCACGCCGACGTGCGGCGTCGAATACGGGACGTCGTAGGCGTCGTCATGCCGCGCACTGTCGCGGAACTGGCGCGCCCGGTCGCTGATGTAGCCAACGATTGCGCACGCGATTTCGACGGAGTTGACGCCATGCGGCGTGAGCGACGAATGCGCTTCGTGGCCGCGCACTCGGCAGCGCCAGCTCATCTTGCCTTTGTGCGCCACGACGAGTTGCATGCCGGTCGGCTCGCCGACGATGCAGCCCGCCGGTTTCCAGCCTTTGGCGACGACGTCAGCGATGAGACGGCGTACCCCGATACACCCGACCTCTTCGTCGTAGGACAGCGCGAAATGCAGCGGCCGCACCAGTCCACGACGCACGAACTCCGGCACGAACGTCAGTCCAATTGCCGAAAAGCTCTTCATGTCGGCGGCGCCGCGGCCGTATAGACGTCCGTCCTTCAGCGTCGCTTCGAAAGGCGGCGTATCCCAAGGCTGTCCATCCACGGGAACGACATCGGTATGGCCCGACAACACGATACCGTTGGTCGCCGCATTGCCGTTTTGTGCAGGCAGCGTCGCGAACAGATTGGCTTTGCGACACGAATCATCGAACGTCAGCGACGTCGACGCGCCAAACGATTCAAGGTAGGTTCGCGACC
>DASPYC010000004.1:0-3418 GCA_035636955.1 Casimicrobiaceae bacterium | reverse complement strand
TTGCAGAATCACGATCAGGCCGGCAATCGTCCATTCGGTGAACGGCTCCACATGATCGCGCGCGACGAATGCGTGCTCGCCGCGCTCGCCATCGTGTTGCTCGCGCCATCGCCGCCGCTCTTGTTCATGGGCGAAGAATTCGCGGCCGCGACGCCGTTCCTGTTCTTTTGCGATTTCGAGCCCGATTTGGCGGCCGCCGTCACCCGAGGACGGCGCGAAGAATTCCGCTCATTCGCGCAGTTCGCGGACCCCGCTGCAGCGGAACGTATTCCCGACCCCGCAGCCGTCGCCACGTTCGTGCGCAGCAAGGTCGACTGGCGCTCTCTCTCCACCGCGCCGCACGCTGAATGGCACGGGTTCTACCGTGACCTGCTTGCGCTACGCCACTCCACGATCGCGCCGCTTGTGAATGCTATTGCCCTGGATGGACGCACGTGGCGAACGTGGGCCGAGACCGCTCTCACGGTGACATGGCCGCTTCACGATGGCCGCGTGCTTCGGCTCGACGCTAATCTAGGCGATCTCACCGCACGCTGCGACGATGCGCCGAAATGTGTGCGCATCTACGCGACATCCGGAATTGAAACATTCGACGGGGTCTTACCGCCGTGGTCTGTCACCTGGCGCATTGACGACGCGCAAATGAATCGCGAGACCGTGCGGTGAGCGCGATCCCGCGCGCCACGTATCGCGTCCAGCTGCATCGCGATTTCAATTTTCGTGCAGCGTGCGCGATCGTCCCGTATCTGGCGCAACTCGGCGTCAGCCATCTCTATACATCGCCTTTTCTGAAGGCGCGCCCCGGCAGCCTGCACGGCTACGACATCGTCGATCACGATTCACTCAATCCCGAGATCGGCACCGCCGATGACTTCGAAGCATTGGTGCAGTCGCTGAAGCGCCACGGCATGGCGCTAATGATCGACGTCGTGCCGAATCACATGGGCGTATTCCAAGCCGACAACCGCTGGTGGCTTGATGTGCTCGAAAACGGCTCCGCATCGCGCTACGCCGATTATTTCGATATCGACTGGGATCCGCTGAGCGAGGAATTGCGCGGCAAAGTGTTGCTGCCTGTCCTCGGCGACCAATATGGAACCGTACTGGAACGCGGCGATCTCAAGCTGCGGTTCGACCAGGATGCCGGCGCGTTCAGCCTCTGGTACTTCGAGCACCGGATGCCGATCCGGCCGAGTGAATATCGGCAGATCATCGGTAATGGTTTGGCGGAGCTTGCGAACGATGCTGCCGTGACACTCAAGATCGTTGCGACGCTGGAAACGTTATCCGAGAGCTTCGGCGCATTGCGCGCTTCCGGCGAGGCATTTGCCGATCCCGCAGAACAAAGCGAGCCGCTCAAGCGCCGTCTCGCCGCGCTGTGCAAACAGCATCCGCCGGTGCTGCGTTTCATCGAGGCCCGAATGGGCGCGCTAAACGGGATAGCCGGCGACCCGGCGAGCTTCGATGCGTTGCACGCGCTCATCAAGGCGCAGTTCTACCGTCTCGCATTCTGGCGCGTGGCCGCCGACGACATCAATTACCGGCGCTTCTTCGATATCAATGGCCTCGCGGCGCTGCGGATGGAACGGCCGGCGGTATTCGAGGACACGCACCGCCGCATCTTCGAGTGGATTGCCACCGACCAAGTGCAAGCGTTGCGCATCGACCATCCCGACGGGTTGCTCGACCCCCGCGGCTACTTCGAGTCGCTGCAGGGGCGAGCGCGCACGCTCATCGCTGCCCCCGCCGAACGCGCGTCCGGATCGCGTACGGCGGATCTCGGGATCTACCTCGTGCTGGAAAAGATCGTCGCCGATTACGAGCGGCTGCCCGAGGATTGGCCGGTGCATGGCACGACCGGCTACCGGTTCATGAACGTCGTCAACGGTCTCTTCATCGACGGGACGGCGCGCTCGCGTTTCGACCGTTTGTACGCGGCGTTCATCGGCGAGCAACTCGAATTCGACGCAGTCGCGCGCGCCGCGAAAACGCTCATCATCGTGCACTCGCTCGCGAGCGATCTCAATGTGCTGGCCACGTCGCTCACGCGCATTGCGAAACGCGCACGCGACACGTGCGACTTCACGCAAAACAGCATCCGCCGGGCCTTGGTCGAAATCGTCGCCTGCTTCCCGGTTTATCGGACGTACGCGACGCCGGAGCGCCGCTCGAACGACGACCGCCGCTACGTCGACTGGGCGGTGGGCGTGGCGAAACGCAACAGTCCCGCAGCCGAGACGAGCGTATTCGACTTTGTCCGCGAGATACTGAACGGCGATCGTAAGGCGCGGGAGAATGCCGCGCAGTGGGACATCGATCGCTTTGTCGGGCGCTTCCAGCAATTCACCGCGCCGGTCACGGCGAAAGGCCTCGAGGACACGAGCTTCTACGTGTACCACCCCTTGGCCTCGCTGAACGAGGTCGGCGGCGACCCGCGCCGCTTCGGTTTTTCGGTCGACGGGTTTCATGGGGCCTCGGCGGATCGCGCGCGCAACTGGCCGCATACGATGCTCGCCACTTCGACGCACGACAACAAACGCGCCGAAGACGTGCGCACGCGAATCGACGTGCTGACCGAGATGCCGGCGGCGTGGCGCCTCGCGCTGCGTCGCTGGCGGCAGATCAATCGTCGATTGCGCAAGACGATCGACGGAGTCGCAGCACCCTCCCGTAACGATGAATACCTGCTGTACCAGACGCTGCTCGGCGCGTGGCCAATCGAGCCGCTCGACGATGCGGCGCTTGGCGCGTTCCGCTCACGGATTCAGCAATACATGCAAAAGGCCGTGCGCGAGGCCAAAGTGCGCACGAGCTGGATCAATCCCAACCCGCAGTATGAAGGCGCGCTCGAGGCGTTCATCGATGGTTTACTGAAGCCTCTCGCGCCTAATCCGTTTCTGCAGGACTTCCTGGTCGCGCAGGCGCACGTCGCACGCTATGGTTGCCTCAACAGCCTTTCGCAGGTGCTGCTGAAGCTCACGTCGCCCGGAGTTCCCGACCTCTACCAAGGCACGGAGGTATGGGACTTTTCGCTCGTCGATCCCGACAACCGCAGGCCCGTTGACTACGGGCGACGCGCTGCGATGCTGAAGAAGCTGGTTGATACGTTCACCGAGGCGCGCGACCCGGCACGCGCTGCACGCGCATTGCTCGATCAGTGGACCGATGGGCGAGTGAAGCTGTGGCTCATCTGGCGCATCCTCGCGTGGCGCGCCCGTCACGCCCCGTGGTTCGAGACAACGTCCTATATACCGCTGGCCGTACGCGGATTGCGGAAGACGCACATCTGCGCGTTTGCGCGCGCGCATCATGACGGCTGGGTTCTGAGCGTCGTGCCGCGGCTCTGCGTCGCACTGACGAATGCGCAGGCGGGTTGGCCGCTCGGCGACGCGGTATGGCAGGACACGACGCTCGTGCT
>DASPYC010000003.1:0-4776 GCA_035636955.1 Casimicrobiaceae bacterium | reverse complement strand
CGCACGAGCTCATGTATTTCTGCGTGTTGGCCGCCGTGTTCATCGTCCTTGCCGTGTACCAGACGTATCTGGGCCAGATGTTGCAGATTCGCTGGCGGCGTTGGCTGACCGATCATTACCTCGCTGAATGGCTCGACGATGGCGCCTATTTCCAGCTCGAGCTCGGTCGCCAACATGTCGACAATCCCGACCAGCGCATTGCAAACGACCTGCAACTTTTCGTCGATGGCACGCTGACGCTCGGACTCGGACTGCTGAGCTCGGTCGTGACGCTCGCGTCGTTCGCGGCGATCCTTTGGGGCCTGTCGGGAAGCCTGGACCTGTCGGTTGGCGGCACGCACGTCGTGATCCCCGGTTACATGTTGTGGGCGGCGCTGCTGTACGCGTTGGCGGAACATGGCTCACCCACCGCATCGGCGGACCGCTGATAGGGCTCAACTTCGACCAGCAGCGATTCGAGGCGGACTTTCGCTTCGCGCTCGTGCGGCTGCGCGAGAACACCGAGCCGGTCGCGCTGTATCGCGGCGAGGACGCCGAGAAAACGGCGTTGCGCAATCGCTTTGGCGCCATCGTCGCGAACTGGTGGGCGATCATGAAGCGGCAGAAGCGGCTCACATGGTTCACGTCCGGGTACAACCAGGCGGCCGTCGTCTTTCCCGTGCTCGCCGCCGCGCCGCGCTATTTCTCCGGCGCGGTGCAGCTCGGCGGCCTGATGCAGACCGCACAGGCGTTTGGCCAGGTTCAGAGCGCGTTGAGCTGGTTCGTCGCGGCCTACGCGACGTTGGCGCAGTGGAAAGCGACCGTCGATCGCTTGACCGGATTCCATGCGGCGATCATCGCTGCGAAGACGCGTGCCCCCGCGCTCGGAATCACGCGCATATCGCACACCGCCGATTCCGTTGATCTGCGCGAGGTCACCGTCTCATTGCCCGACGGCGAACGTCTCGTTTGCAACATCGACGTGTCGCTGCGTCCGGGCGAGCGGTGGCTGATCGCGGGCCCGACCGGAACGGGCAAGAGCACGCTCGTGCGCGCGATCGCAGGAATCTGGCGTTTCGGACATGGCAGCATCGAAGTGCCAGAGCGCGCGCGCATGCTATTCCTGCCGCAGCGCGCGTATCTTCCGATCGGTTCACTGCGTGACGCGCTTTGCTATCCGTCGGCGAGCGCGACGTTCGACGACGGCGAGCTGGGCGAGGTACTCGACGCGTGCGGACTGTCCTATTTCTTCGGGCGTCTGAACGAGTCCGCCAACTGGGCGCTGCTGCTTTCGCCGGGCGAGCAGCAGCGTCTTGCGTTTGCGCGCGCACTGCTCCAGCGGCCGGACTGGCTGTTTCTCGACGAGGCGACCTCTGCGCTCGATGAAGCGAGCGAAGGGCGACTGTACCGCTTGCTTCGCGAGCGTCTGCCGAACGCCGCGCTGGTCAGCGTCGGGCATCGTTCCACGCTCGCAGCATTTCACGAACACCGGCTCGATCTCGGTCTGGCGCGCCGCAGATCCGCATGCGGATCGGGTGCACAAACATTCGAGATCGGAATGGCATTACATGCGTAGTGACCGCCTGCCGCGATCGGTTGTTGATAACGGGCTGGTCACGACCCGCAAACCCGCCGACACCCCCGCATTCAATCGGCGAATGCTCGAGCTGTTCGCCGAAGGCCTCCACGGCCAGCTAACTACGCCGGTTCACGTGCGTAACCACAGCGGCAGCATTCTTGGAAACAGGAGGCGGCTATGCCCGCAGACGGACTGATTACGCTACCAAGCAATCATGGGCCAAGTGAAACGATGTCCAGGCTCGAAACCGCGGTGAAGGCGAAAGGAATGTCGGTGTTTGCGCGCATCGATCACGCTGCGGCTGCTGCGAACATCGGAATGTTGTTGCGGCCCACAGAAGTACTGATCTTCGGCAACCCGAAAGGCGGTACGCCGCTGATGCAATCGACGCAAACGATCGCAATCGATCTACCGCTCCGATCGCTCGTTTGGCAGGACGCCTCCGGCAAAACATGGCTTTCTTATAACGATCCAGCATGGCTCGCGAAGCGGCACGCGCTCGACCCTCATCTTGCTGCCTTCGTCGACACGCTCTCGGCTGCGCTCGGCTCCGTTGCGAAAACGGCAACGGCGGGGCCGTAGCATTGTAAAACTCTCTTACATTCCAGCCGTAACGATGATGAAACGGTTCTGCGACGCACGTGTCGCACGATTGCAGGGATCGACGGTGCGTGAGACAAACCATTTCGTTGGAGCATGACATGAAGATCGGTATCGCCGGAACTGGCCGCATGGGGACCGCCATCGCCCTGCGGCTGTTGGACAAAGGCCACGACGTGACGGTATGGAACCGTACCGCCGACAAGACCAAAACGGCGGCTGACGCGGGTGCGCATGTTGCAGCGACGCCCGCTGAGCTCGCTCGCACGAGCGACAAGATCATCAGCATGCTGACCAATGCGGCGGCGATGCAGGCCGTCTATACGGGCCACGACGGGCTGCTGTCCGCAAATGTCGCGCGCAAGCTTTTCGTCGAGATGAGCACGGTGCGCGGAAGCGATCACCGTGCTTTGGCGCCTAAGGTGGAAGCAAAGGGCGCGCTGTTGCTCGAATGTCCGGTGAGCGGAACGGTAAAGCCGGCGCGTGAAGGAACGCTATTCGGCTTTGCCGCGGGCACGCGAGAAGCATTCACCGAGTCGCAACCGCTGCTCGAGCAACTGTGCCGCAGGGTTGAGTTGATCGGCGCGATGGGCGCAGGCGCGAGCATGAAGCTCGCGGTCAACTTGCTGCTCACGGTGTTTTGGCAGTCGCTGGCGGAAGCGTGCAGCCTCATGCATGAGGTGCCGATTGAGCCGGAGCGATTGATCGATTTGTTCGCCGATACCAGTATCGGTGCCGTTCTGCTCAAAGCTCGCGGGGCGGCCGTGGCCGCCGCGCTCGAGGGCAAGCCAGGCGACGCCGCAACCTTCGATATCGACTTCATGCGTAAGGATCTGCGCGAAATGCTGCAGGATGCCGAAGCGCTCGACGTTTCACTTCCCATCGCCGCGCGAACGCTGGGCTGCTTCGACGAAGCGTCGCGCGCCGGCGACGGAAAGATCGATGGAACGCAATATCCCGCGTGGTGGATCGCGCATGCGCATGAAACAGAACGCGCCTGACTATTCGAATCTGCGCTGGAGTGAAAAAGCCATATTGCTGGCCGTCGGCGCAATGATTCTGTCGGGCACCGATGCATTCGAACCGGCCGCCTACGCCGGCGAGATATCGACGGTCGCGTGCTATGTGGCGTTGGCGTACGATCTCACGCCGCTCGTCGATGCCGCGCTGCCCGATTCCGTAGCGGCGAGTCCCGAGTGCGCTTCAGCACAGCAAGACGACGATAAAAATCGAGAAGCCAATGTTGCGCGATCAAAGCTTCGCAATGCGAAGGCAGCGACGAAGGGCAATCGGCCAGCACCGGCTAACGCCGACAATCGCTTGAACGGTCCCGGCGCCACACCGCAACCGTCGCTCCAATCAACGAAGCAGCGCGCCTCGCAGCAATAAAGCATCGTGGCGATGGACGCTGCGAAGATGTTTCGTCGATCTAACCAAAGGCAAGTTGCTCGGCTCCCGACAAGGAGCGTAGTCATAAGCGTGAGGCGCCCGCTAATCGTGTTGCGACCGCGCTGAGCCGTCGGCTTGACTCGCGACTCTTCGCTTCGGCTCTTCATCAATCCTCGTCCGCGGCTCCGCCTCGCGTTGACGCGGCGTTGTCGGGCGCCACCCAAAGCGCCGCCATGTATCAGCGACGGATGTAGCAACCGATGGCACATACCGAAACGATTTGTCGAGAATCGAAACCGACGGCTTCATGGCTCACATCCTTGTCAATCTGGGTCGTAGGACGGAAGTTTCTCCGTTAGCGTGCCATTTATGGCGTCGACAAACGTTGCCATTCCCGCTCTTCGTCGGCAAATCGTTTCTCCCTCTGCTGCAGCGTGGTCGCTTTGGGAATGGGATCGTCAGGACGCGCGGTCCGGTCCACGGGCGGACTGCCCCAACGCGGATCCGCCGGCGCGGTTGCGCGCGAGTTGTCCGCGCTCGAAGCGTTGTTGGTGACCGGCGCGTTCGTGCCGTCCGTGACTTCATTTGCGCTACCCGTGCCCTGCGCGTTTGCAAGCGACGCAGCGGATGCGATCGAAATGATCATCGCCAACGTTCGACCAAGTTTGTGAATCGTATTCATGTATAGCTCCTATTCGGTTTGAAAGATGACGCGTCGACGACGATCCCACGTTCGTGGAAAGCGCCTTCCGCGGCCGAAGATCATTGCTGCGAAACCGGCGGGTCGGTGACTGCGTAACCGTTCTCCACGGCTACGTAGTGGACGCCGTGCGCTATGTAGTCCGGTGTCCCATCGTCCAGGAATCCGATGGCATACATCGGGGGAAGCTTCGAAATGACGATTCCCACAGGAGGCTGCACGGGACTGAGCCCCGAGCCTTCCTCGACATACCAGAGACCGTCGTCGTACCAATAGCGCCGGCCGTTCGTGATCACGTCGACAGCGTCCGGTGACAGCGGCACAGAACCGCGAAGCGCCGGGTCATCGGAATGATCGCTCAAATCCTCTTCGGGAAGGCCACTGTCGGCGGCGTCACGCGGCGCTGTGATTTGCACGAGCGGCGATGCCTTGTATGCCCCAATGCTTGGATCCAATGCGTCAGTATCCTGTGCCACCGCTACGCGGCCGGCGGCCCACAACACTGCGGCGCCGAACATGACGGCGGAAA
>DASPYC010000002.1:0-5268 GCA_035636955.1 Casimicrobiaceae bacterium | reverse complement strand
GTCTTGGCATCGAATTGTTCGTAGCGACACTCCGACATGTCCAGCGTGCCGCCGGCGACATATTCGAAATACGGATTGGAGCGCTCGTACATCGCATGGCCGGCCACCGACGCGACTGTGCAACGTTGCCCGGGGTGCATCGCAGTAACGCGTACGTCGGCGGCGGTCACCTCGCCGAGCACGGTCTCTTTGCCGCCGTAGGGCTCTGCGCAAAACGACGCGCATTCGAGGACTTTCCCCAGGTAATACGCCTGGCGCTCGGGAAAGCCGTGGTGGATCGCGGGGGCCGCGAACACGCAGCAGTCGCTGCTGCGACCGCCGATGATGACGTCGGCGCCCTTTTGCAGCAGGTCGATGAACGGATGCACGCCGGCCATCGCAACGATTCGTTCGGTGGCATCCAGCTCGGATTCCGTTAGCGCCTGGTGCGCGTCCAGTCCCTCGACCGGCGTCCCATCGCGCATGCGCCGGCGCAGATCGGCTTTGTCGATTTCGGAATAGAAATACCCGACGTTGAAGCGCGAGAGCCGATGCTTTGCCGCAAGGTCCTTGATGATCTGCACGTAGAGATCGACACGGCTGTTCGAGCCCGTGTCGCCGGAGGAGCCGATGATCATCGGAACGCCGAGTTGCCGCGACGCGAGCAGCATCTGCTCGAGGTCGTGCGTCTGCCACGCGAGCGGGCTCGTCGACGTGTCGGTGCCGAGCGGCACCGGGCCGACGTCATCACTGCCGGAGTCGGCCGCGATATAGTCCGGTCGCGCCGCGACACCGATCCTGAAGCTCTCGATGCGAAGCGGCGCAAATCCCAGGTGCCCGTTCGGACAAATGATGCGTAAAGATTGCATAGATCGAAGGCGCTCCGCCGGGAGCGCATCATAGCAGCGCCCCGATTTCGCGTGACGAGCTTCACCTCGGCGCGATACGATTTTCCTATTGACCGATGCAAGCGAGAAGGCTCATGCGATTCCTGCTGATTTTTCGGATTGCCGTTTGCGTCGGCGTGCTAGTCGGCGTAATGCCAAATGCCAGCGCACAGGCCGCGCTGCCGAAGATGATCAAGATTGTCGTCCCGTTCTCGCCGGGCGCAAGCAATGACGTTATTGCGCGCGCGATTGCAGTGCCACTGGCGAAACGCCTGGATATCCCTGTCATCGTCGAGAACAAGGCCGGTGCAGCCGGTGTTATCGGCGCTGATGCCGTTGCGAAATCGCCTCACGATGGTTCGGTACTGTTGTTGACATCGTCGACGTTCCTGACGGCAGCTGCAACGCAACCTCGATTGCCCTACGATGCCGTTGCTGCGTTCGCGCCCGTCGCAATGGTGGGGCAGGGCCCGCTATTGCTTGCCGTATCGGCCTCGACGCCTTTCAAGTCGCCCGCCGACATGTTGTCGGCAGCGCGCGCCAAGCCTGGCAGTCTTACGTACGGTTCGGCGGGCGTCGGCTCGGTTGGACATCTGGCGACCGAACTGCTGAACGATGCGGCGAAGGTGCAAATGACTCATGTTCCCTACAAAGGCGCCGCGAATGCCGTCGTCGACCTCGCGGCGGGCCGAATCGACGTCATGGTTTCGAGTTACAGTACGTTGGCCCCGTTGATGAAGACCGGCAAGGTGAGAGCGCTCGCCGTCACGTCGAGGGAGGCACACCCGGCATTCGCAGATCTGCCACCGCTTGCCGCGTCGGTACCGGGTTTTTCGATCGATATCTGGGTCGGCGTGTTTGCGCCGGCGGGAACGCCGGTTCCATTGATCGAACGCTTAAATCGCGAGATCAATGCCATTTCCGCGTCGCCCGAGCTTGGTGCAATTCTCGAGCCGGACGGTACGGTGGCAGTCGCGACGATGCCTCCCGCGTTTGCCACGCGCGTCAAGGAAGAGCTTACGCAATGGAAGCAAATCGCCACCGATCACAAGATTGTCGCTGAATGATAGGACTCCCACGCTTGCGGCTGAACTGGCCAATGCGGCTGCTACGCTCTGCCATCTGCGCCCAAAGGGGGGGCACCCGCGCCTTGGCCCTGCGGCGCCCATGAGCACTCCGGAGAATCCGCTGACGCTTGCGCACTGGCGACGTACGGTTGCCGAGCTCTATGCTGACGTCCGCCAAAGCTCGCCTCGAGACGCCGCCGCAGCAGCCTCGAGGTATCGCGCCGCGCGCGATCGACTCTTCGCCGATCACCCCGACAGTCCGATCGCCTCCGCCTCGCGAAGCCGTTGGCACGGTTCGTCATGGTATCCGTACGATCCTGCGTGGCGGACCATCGGCGTCATCGAGCCCGTTCGTTCGACGACGTTCGAAATTCCTCTCGCTGCCGACGGCGTCATTCGTTGTTCACGCATCGCATGCGTTCAGTTCAAGATTGCCGGCGAAGCCGCGAAGCTTTCGCTGTACTGGTTCGAAGGTTACGGCGGCGGACTGTGGCTGCCATTCTCCGACGCGACCAGCGGTGAATCGACCTACGGCGGTGGTCGTTATCTTTACGACACGATCAAAGGCGCGGATTTGGGCGCGAGCGGCGATGGAATCGTTATCGATTTCAATTTCGCCTACAACCCCTCGTGCGCCTACGACGATCGTTGGGCGTGTCCGCTTTCTCCGGCGGAGAACAGCCTGCCATTCGCGGTCAACGCGGGCGAGCAAATGCCAAGCGGATAGCTACGCGAGCGGCGCAATCGCAAAGCTGGACGGGCTTTCTCCGCGTCGTTGGCGCGCCCACATTTCGATATAGGCGGCTTCGATGTGTCGACGGCTGCGATCGGTGTTGAAAAGCGGGAAGATGTCGCGATTGTCGCAGAGCTTTTGCCGGAT
Source organism: Casimicrobiaceae bacterium (assembly GCA_035636955.1). Classification (GTDB taxonomy): domain Bacteria; phylum Pseudomonadota; class Gammaproteobacteria; order Burkholderiales; family Casimicrobiaceae; genus VBCG01. Next base: position 2,455 of record DASPYC010000002.1, on the reverse strand, counting down.
GCCGGCGAGCAAGCTCGGCTCGCGGGCAAGTTGCAACGCCAGCGCTTCGTACTCGGAAAGGGTTCGCGTAACCAGCTCAGTGAGTCCGATCGCATCCAACAGGCTCGCCGCGACGCGACCCGCAAACGTCGTCCCGATGCACGTCAGGACTGGAACGCCTGCCCATAGCGCGTCACTGGCCGTCGTGTGCGCGTTCCATGGCTGCGTGTCGAGAGACAGATCGGCGAGCCGATGCCGCGCGAGGTGATCGGCAAGCGGGACCTTCGGCGCGAACACGAGACGCTCGGGCCCGACGCCACGATTCACCGCTTCGCGGCGCAGATTCGTCGGCGCAGCGCAGTTGCCTTCGAAGAGCCACAGGACGCTTCCATCGATATCCCGCAACAATCGCATCCACACATCGAACATCATTGGCGTGATCTTGCAATTGTTGTTGAACGAGCAGAACACGAACCCCGTTTCCGGCAGCTCCGCTTCGCTGCGCGTCGGCGTGCGCTCGGCGATCGTCCTCTTCGCGTCGTTGACTTGGTAGCAATGCGGTAGATAGACAACGTTCTCTGCATAGGCGTCGCGCTGGTCGTGCGGGATGACGATCGGATCGGCGATGATGTAGTCGATGTAACGCGCGCCCATTGTTCCCGGATAGCCAAGATAATTCACCTGAATCGGCGCCGGCCGGAGCGCGAAAATGCCGGTGCGCGCATCATCGGTAAATCCTTTCAGATCGACGGCGATATCGATTTCGAGGTCATGCAAGAGCTTCGCGATTTCGTCGTCGCGTAAGTGCCGGACATCGATGAAGCGATCAAATGCGGCCTTGAGCCGCACGCGCATCTCGGTCTGGGGATCGGGTCCGAACGAAATCGCGACAATGTCGAACCGCGCTCGATCATGCCGCTCGAACAATCCCGCCATCAAATGCATGACGGCATGGTCGTGAAAATCCGCCGACAAGTAAGCGATGCGAATCCGGTCGTGCGCATAGCGTTCACCGCGCCATAGCCGTGCTGCGGCCGCTGGAAACCGATCGTCGGCGTAGGTTCGCGCGCATGCCAATTGCAGAGCTGCCGAATCACAGATATTGAGGATCGTCAGCGGCTCGGCCGCGCGATTGCCGGCGCGAACCTTCGCGAGGAGCTCGACGGACTCCTTTTCGTACGTTCGCCAATCGCACGCATACATCCGCGCGTGCAACAGCGCGCCGGCCGCGTATGGCAGATCGGAACTTAGCGTAAGCGCTCGTTCGATGTCCCGGCCGGCGTCTTCGTGGCGTCCCATTGCGGACAAAGCCGCACCCCGGTTGAAGAGAGCCTCGGCAAAGTCGGGTCGTTGCGCAAGCGCCTGGTCGTAGCTGGCACGCGCTTCGTCGTAGCGTTGCAGCGATTGCAGGCTCTGCCCGCGGTTATTGAGCGCTTCCGCAAGATCGGGCCGAAGCGCCAGCGCTCGGTCGTAACTGTTAATCGCATCGCGATAACGCTGTAAATGCTGTAGCGCAAGGCCGCGGTTGTAAAGAGCTTCCACGTGGGAGGGCTGAATCGCCAACGCTTGGTCGAGGCTCGTCAGCGCCTCGTCATGACGATGAAGATCGTGCAACGCGGCGCCGCGATTCGTCAGCGCCTGGGTGAACCGCGGCATGATCACCAGCGCCGCGTCGTAATTTGCAATCGCTTCGTCATATCGCTTTAGGCGTTGCAGCGCGACCCCACAGTTGTAGAGTGCAACAACGTGATGCGGGTCGATTTGCAAAGCCCCGTTCAGCGCTCGCCAGCGCCTCTTCATGGCGCCCAAGCGCGTTCTGCACGTTGGCTTGATTTGCCTGCGCGTCGGCTACTTGCGGATCGATCGCCAGTGCGCGTTGCAAGAACGTCTGTGCGCTCGAAAAATCTCGCCGCTGCGCGGCAATTACGCCCAACGCATGAAGCGCATCGAAGTGATCCGACGCTTCGGCAAGGACGTCGCGATAGATGCGCTCAGCGTCATCCAACTTTCCCGCTCGATGCGAATGCGCTGCGCGCTGCAACGCATCGGCAATGGCCGCGAGATTCGATGCTGATGTCATGACGGTGAAAACGACAGCCGCAATAATTGGCAAGACATGTGTGCTCGCCTATGATGGGTGGCGGCAAAACAATACCGCCGCGCGTGATTGTGCGCGCCGGTCGATTAAACGGAGGGAGCGATGAAGTTACAAAGGATCGGCATTGCAGTCGGCGGTACCTTAGGCGTGTGCGCTTTGGTGTGGGCGCAACAGATGGGTGCAACGGCGACGCTCAAACCCACGACAGGAAACACAGCGGCAGGTACCGTCACGTTCGCGCAAAAAGGCGACAAGGTGAGCGTGACGGCGAACATGACCGGTCTATCGCCCGGTTCGCATGGGTTTCACATTCACGAAAAAGGAGATTGCAGCGCAGACGATGGAATGAGTGCGGGCGGCCATTTCAATCCAACGGGA
>DASPYC010000001.1:0-5367 GCA_035636955.1 Casimicrobiaceae bacterium | reverse complement strand
CGTGACGCCGGCGAGCGCCGCAGAGCGCTCTTCGCAGGTGCGGAGCGTTGCCGCGAAGACGATGCGGGCCTTGTCGATACGAAACACCGTGTCAAAACGCGCCAGTCTTGCGGCCCGTGCGTCGTCGAGCCAGCCGAGCGCGATGCCATCGACGATCAGCGGCCGCAGATGAATCGACGGCAACGCAAGCGCGGCATCGAGACGCGCGTGTATGGCAGGTAGAATCGCGCCTTCGATCATCATCGCAATTCTATATGGCTGCGCGCATCATCGACGGCAAGGCCGTCGCGGAACGGTTGACCGCCGATGTTCGCGCAAAGGTTGCCGAGCGTATCGCGGCCGGGCGCGCTGCACCCGGCCTTGCGGTGGTACTCGTCGGCGAGAACGCCGCGTCGCAAGTCTATGTCCGCAACAAGCGCAAGACGACCGACGGCGTCGGAATGCAATCGCTGGCATTCGATCTTCCGGCTGCGGCCACCGAGGCGGAGCTTCTGGCCCTCGTCGATCGTCTAAACGCCGATCGTGCGGTCAACGGAATTCTCGTGCAGCTGCCGTTACCGAAGCAGATCGACGTCGAGCGCGTGATCGAGCGGATCGACCCGCGCAAGGATGTCGATGGCTTTCATCCGTACAACATGGGCAGGCTCGTGCTCAAGATGCCGCTGCTGCGCCCGTGCACGCCGTATGGGTGCATGCAACTGCTGGCGGAGACCGGGGAATCGCTAATCGGCAAGCACGCAGTCATCATCGGTCAATCGAATATCGTCGGCCGTCCAATGGCGCTCGAGTTGCTGATGGCGCGCTGTACGGTGACGATCTGCCATTCGGCAACGCGCGATCTGCCGGGAATCGTCCATCAGGCGGACATCGTCGTCGCCGCAGTGGGCAAGGCGAGCTTTGTCCATGGCGACTGGATCAAGCCAGGCGCGATCGTCATCGACGTCGGGATCAATCGGAATTCTGAAGGCAAGCTCGTCGGCGACGTCGATTTCGCTGCGGCACGCGAGCGTGCAAGCTGGATCACGCCGGTTCCGGGCGGCGTCGGGCCGATGACAATCGCGACGCTGCTCGCGAATACGCTACGTGCAGCGGAGCTGCAGGACAGCGCGGGCGGCTGACGGTAAATCTTTAGGTACACCGGCGCAGTCGTCATATTCCTTCGACGACGATCATCTTTGTTTGCGCACTTGACTGGCGCAGCGCTTTGATGTGCTCGGCGTCGGGCGCCGACCACCACTCGCGCGCGCGTTGGACGCTCGGGAATTCCAGGATCACGACGCGCCGCGGATCCCAATCGCCTTCCAGCGTTTCCACGCGACCTCCCCGCGCGAGATAGCGACCGCCGTAAGCGGCGATCGTGGGCGGCACGAGCGTCCTGTAACGCTCGTAATTGGCCGAATCGTGAATGGCGACCTCCACAATGACGTACGCCGACATGACGGTCTCCCAATGAATGCGCAATGCAAGTGTGCCACGCGGCCACCGGTACGCGCTCGATCGCTGAAGAGGAAGTCGGCGCGTGCACCGAGATCGCCCGAATTATCGAGGCGTGCGCCGTGTTCGTGCGGAGTCACGCGATCGTGCCTGCCAAAGAATCCGGCCACTGTCCTCAGACTTGCAGCGAGATCCGCGACAAAACAATGCGTTGCCGGTATACGGCAATCGTTGTCAGCAGCGGCATGCCGCTTGCTAGTGTTCCAACTGGTATACCAGATAGGAACACGAATCGGCGATGCACTTATCGGCTGAAAAACACGCGAGCGCGGACATCAGCGCCGCCGTCGCTGAAGCGAGCGAGCAGGCCCGATCAACGCTGCACGGTCCCGTCTGGCTCGCCTTGCGCGCGCACGACGACATCATGGCACGTGCGCGATGTGTCGAACGGCTCCACATCGACGCGCGCGCGAAGCTTCCGCTCTGCGGTCTGACGTTCGGCGTCAAGGACAACATCGACGTCGCCGGTTTGCCGACGACCGCCGGCTGTCCGGCTTACGCACATACGCCGCGCGAATCGGCGAGCGTCGTCGAGCGATTGGAGCGGGCCGGCGCGATCTGCATCGGCAAGACGCATCTCGATCAGTTCGCGACGGGGCTCGTCGGTACGCGTTCGCCACACGGAGCTTTGCCCAATCCGTTCGATACCGAATTTGTTTGCGGCGGGTCGAGCAGCGGCTCTGCCGTCGCCGTTGCCCTCGGCCACGTAGCGTTCGCACTGGGCACCGATACGGCAGGGTCGGGGCGCATTCCTGCCGGCTTCAACAACGTGGTGGGGATCAAGCCTTCCCGCGGGCTCGTGAGCACTCGCGGTGTCGTGCCTGCCTGCCGATCACTCGACTGCGTGTCGATCTTCGCGGGCGATCTTGCCACCGCATGGAACGTTCTCCAGTTCGCCGCCGCGAACGATCCGGCTGATCCTTATGCGCGCACTTTGATCCAGCGACTGCCGTTTCCCGCGACCATTCGTCTGGGCATCTTCGATGCGCTCGAGTTCAACGGCGACGCGCTCGCCCAAGCTCACTTTGCGGGCGTTGTGTCGAAATGGCGTGCGCTTGGCGCCAAGCTTGCAGACGCGCATTTCGCGCCGTTTGCCGAGGTCGCCCGACTCCTCTATGACGGGCCCTGGATTGCCGAGCGCGATGCCGCGTTCGGCGCATTCGTCGCAGCCCATCCTGAAGAGTGCGATCCGAGTGTTCGCTCGATCGTTCAGCGCGCTGCCCAATTCAGTGCGACCGACGCGTTTCGCGGCTTCCATCGGCTGCGCGAAATCGCCGGACAGATCGAACCGTTGTGGAACGACGTCGATGCCTTGCTCGTGCCGACTGCTCCGACGCATCCGCGCCTGGCCGATGTTGCACGAGAACCGCTCCTCGCGAACGCGCAACTCGGCATCTATGCCAATTTCGTCAATCTCCTCGACCTAGCGGCCATTTCGGTTCCGGCAGGTTTTCGGAACGATGGTCTGCCGGCCGGTTTTACGCTGATTGCTCCGGCTGGCAGCGACCACGCCTTGGCCGATCTCGCGCATCGGTATTTGCGCGCGCATCCGAATCGCATCGGCATAGGCAAACGCGTTGCCGAAATCGGTACGCCACCACAACCGCTGGACGATGAGCCCGCGTGGGTCCGCCTCGCGGTTGCGGGGGCGCACATGCGCGATATGCCGCTCAATCACGAGTTGCTGGCCGCGCACGCGCGATTCGTCAGCACCGCGCGAACAGCGCCTCACTACCGTCTGCATGCGTTGTCCGGCTCGATTCCCAAGCCAGGGCTTGTACGCGAAATCACCGGCGCGAGCATCGGGCTCGAGCTGTGGGAGCTTTCAAACGAAAGCTTCGGTCGCTTTGTGGCGAAGATTCCGGCACCAATGGCGATCGGGAGCGTCGAGCTCGAGAGCGGCGAGTGGGTCAAGGGATTCGTCTGCGAGCCGATCGCGCTCACTGACGCACTCGATATCACCGACTACGGCGATTGGCGTACTTACATCAACGCGTGCCGTGAGACGCCCGCGGCGATGACCAGTTACTGAATGAAAACCAACCTCATCCGGAGAAATGAAATGGCCTCACGTACCGACGTCCGTCCGCTATCGAAGGTTCTCGCACGCAACGGTTCCATCGATCGTGGGCGACGTCGCGTCGTCGTCGCGACAGGCGCCGCGCTGACCGCCCTCGCACTGCCGCGACTGGCGTGCGCTCAGTCGGCGACCAAGATTCGAGTCGGCTACTGGCCGATCGCGGCGGGCCTGCCGTTCTATGTCGCCATCGAAAAAGGATTCTTCAAGGAGGCGGGGCTCGACGTGGAGCCGCTTAAATTCGCCGGTGCGCAACAAGTGATGGAGGCGATGCTGTCCGGGCGCGCGGATGGAAGCGCCAACGGCACCGGATCGGCCAATCTTGCGATCGGCGAGATTGCGTCGCCAGGACTTTTCAAGATCATCGTATCGAATCCGAGCAACGCCGAGAACGTGCTGGACGAGTTCCTCGTCGCGAAGGACAGCCCGATTAGAGGCATTGCCGAGTTGAAGGGAAAGAAAGTCGGCTCCGGCCCCGGCATTCAGAACGTCACGCTGTGCAAGACTGTGCTGGAGCGAAGTGGCGTCATGGACGCGACCGTGATCGAGCTGCCGATCGGGCAGCACGTCGCGTCGATCGCCGCTGGGCAGATCGACGCCGTTTACACATTGGAGCCGACCGGCACCGTTGGCCGCCTGAGCGGCACGACGCGCGTGCTCGAAGCGGGCGTGATTGCGAAATATGTTCTTGGCGACCCGATGGCGCCGTGGTTCGGCGGCTCGGCATCGCTTACAACCGAGTTCATCCGCAAGCATCCCGACGAGACGAAGAAATACATCGCGGCGTACGCGCGCGGTGTCGATTTTGTACGCAAACAACCCGGCGATGCGCGGCAATATCTGAAAGGCTATACGGCGATCGAAGGACGTCTGACTGCCGAAGTGCCGCTCGCCGCGTACACGATCCACAACGAATTCACCACGTCCGATGTCGCGATGTTCCAGAAATTCTTCGACCTCTTCACCGACAAGAAGATTTTCGAGAAGCGCGTGCTCATCGAGCCGATGCTCTACAAGGCTTGACGAGCTTTCGCGCCGGCCGAGCAAACCAACTGGAGTTCGACGATGAACATCACCGCATACACGGAAAGAAGGATCGATTGGGGCAAGCTTTTGCCCGTTGTGGGACCGCTCGCGCTCTTCGCACTATGGGACGTGGTGGTCCGTGTGCAGTGGGTGAGCCCGGTATTGCTGCCATCACCGGGCGCGACTCTGGCTGCGCTCGTCACCGGCATGGCGGGCGGTCCTCTCGCCAAGGACTTTTTTTACACGGTTCTCCGCACGCTCGAAGCGTTCGCCATTGCGGCGGCGCTGGGCGTGCCGCTCGGTATCCTGCTCGGCAGCAACGAGCGCGCTTATCGCAGCGTCGAGTTCCTGATCGACTTCTTCCGCTCGACGCCATCGTCGGCGCTCATTCCGTTGTTCCTGATGATCTTCGGTGTCACCGACATCAACAAGGTCGCGATCGCTGCTTTCGCCGCCGTGCTGGTCATCCTTTTCAACAGCGCGTACGGCGTCATGAATGCGCGCAAGCAACGCGTAATGGCGGCGAAGGTGATGGGCGCGTCGCGTTGGCAGATCTTCCGCGACGTGCTGGTGTGGGAAAGCCTCCAACCCACGTTCGTGGGCTTGCGCAGCGGCGTATCGATGGCGCTGGTCATCGTTGTGGTGGCCGAGATGTTCATCGGCTCGGAGAACGGACTGGGTCATCGCATCATCGATGCCCAACAGGTGCTGAACGTGAGAAGCATGTACGCGGCGATCCTGGCGGCGGGTATCCTGGGCTATCTGCTCAA